>JAQURW010000268.1:412-2702 GCA_028715425.1 Candidatus Omnitrophota bacterium | reverse complement strand
CCGTGGGCCTTCTGCGGTTCGGCGGACATGACGACCTCGTGCATGCACACCTTATCGTAAGGCACTTTGAAATATCTTTTCAAAAGGGCCCTGCAGTAATTCGCGTTCAGGACCGCATATTCCGCGACATCGATAAGCCCGGTCTTGCCGAGAAGAAGTATATAGGCGTAACTCTTCAGGAGAACGCCGAAATTGCCGCCCGGGAACGGCGCGATATAGCCGAGGGAGCGCGGCTTCCGGTAACTGAACGCGTACGTCCCGTCCGATCGCTTGGCGATACGCGGGATCGGCAGGAATTCCTCGAGTTTTTTTGTAACGCCGACCGGCCCCGAGCCCGGACCGCCGCCGCCGTGCGGCGTCCCGAACGTTTTATGCAGATTAAGATGTACGATATCAAAACCGACATCACCGGGCCGCATCTTGCCGAGGATTGCGTTCAGGTTCGCGCCGTCATAATACATGAGCGCGCCCACGTTATGTGCGGCATCGCATATATCCTTGATCCGCGGATTGAAGATACCCAGCGTATCGGGACAGGTCAGCATAACCCCGGCCACGTCCTTGGTCAGTTTTTGTTTAAATATCCCGAGATCCATATATCCGTCGTTCCCCGTCGGGATGACGACGACTTCAAATCCGGCGATCGCGGCCGAGGCAGGATTGGTGCCGTGCGATGAGTCCGGGACGATGATATACTTCCGTTTCTCGCCGTTCGCCCGGTGATAGGCCGCTATCAGCA
The DNA here is from genome assembly GCA_028715425.1 of Candidatus Omnitrophota bacterium. Classification (GTDB taxonomy): domain Bacteria; phylum Omnitrophota; class Gorgyraeia; order JABMRN01; family JABMRN01; genus JAQURW01. The sequence goes on along the minus strand of JAQURW010000268.1, from coordinate 1,963 downwards.
TCACGCCGGTCAGTTCGCCGTGCGCGCCGGCCATGGGCTGCGTAGTAAAGGCGTGCATACCGGTGATCTCGGCAAGAAGCTTCTCGGCCCTGTAAATAGCCTCCAGGGCCCCCTGGGCGAGCATGCCGCCGCCTAATATCTGCGGCAGGAGCGGATGAAGGTCCCTGAAGCCGTCAAGGGCCGCTATCCGCTCGGTAAATTTCGGATTATACTTCATCGTGCATGACCCCAGCGGATAGAAATTCGTATCGACGGAAAAGTTCTTCCGCGAAAGGTTCGAGTAATGTCTGACCACATCCAATTCTGAAACCTCAGGCAACCGCGCAGCCCGGTATCGGCGGTATTTTTCCGGCATTACCGCCTGAATGAAGACATCGGGCTTGGGGATCTTGAACCCGCGCCGTCCCCGGGCGCCCTGTTCGAATATTAAGCGCATAGAACCGCCTCTAAACTTTCCGCAAGCTTCGCGATCTCCTCCTTGGTCCTTTTTTCGGTCACCGTCACTAACAGGTACTGGTCCATGCCTTTATAGAATCTGCCGAGAGGAAAGCCGCAGGCAAAACCTTTATCGATCATCTTGTTGACGATCTCATCGGCATTGCCCGGAAGCATGACCGTAAACTCATTGAAGGTCGGCGAACTCCGCTTGACCTTGACATGCGCTATCTTATCGAATATCGTTTTCGCGAATTCGCTTTTTTGATAATTGAATTCCGCAAGCTCCCGTAACCCCTCTTTGCCGAGAAGCGAAAGATAGATCACCGCGCGGAGCGCGCAAAGGGCTTCGTTGGAACAGATGTTCGACATCGCTTTTTCCCGCCGGATATGCTGTTCACGCGCCTGGAGGGTGAGGACAAACCCCCGCTTCCCGTCTTTATCGACCGTTTCTCCGACGATCCTGCCGGGCATCTTGCGGACAAAATCTTTTTTCGTCGCCATAAACCCCAGGTACGGCCCGCCGAAAGAAAGCGGGATACCCAGGCTCTGCCCTTCGCCGGTCGCGATATCGAACCCCATCTCGCCGGGAGATTTCAGCATCCCCAGGGAAACAGGATAAAAAGATCCGACAGCCAGCGCCCCGTATTTATGTACTTGTTCAACGACATCGCTGTAATCATCGACGGCGCCGAAAAAATTCGGATTCTGCATGATCACCGCGGCGGTTTTATCATCCAGGTGTTTGCCGAGTTCCGCCCGCGAACTCTGCCCGTGCACCACCGGTATCTCCACGAATTCAATGGAAAGATTCTTGGTATAGGTATAGAGCATGGTACGGTAGATCAGGTTCACCCCGTTGTCCATGATGATCTTATTACGCCCGGTCAGGCGCACGGCCATCATAAGCGCTTCATACAAGGCCGTGCCTCCGTCATACAAAGAAGCGTTGGCAACGTCAAGCCCGGTAAGTTCGCAGATAACCGTCTGGTATTCATATATCGCCTGCAGCCACCCCTGGGAACATTCCGGCTGATACGGGGTATACGCGGTGTAAAACTCCGGGCGGCTCACGATTGCATCGACTGCCGCGGGTATAAAATGATCATAGAAACC
>JAQURW010000268.1:0-402 GCA_028715425.1 Candidatus Omnitrophota bacterium | reverse complement strand
CGCTTCGGATTTTCCCGGAGGGATATCAAACGATCTCGGTTTGAGGGCCGCGGGAATATCTCTGAAAAGATCGTCGATGCCGGAAACCCCTATTACCTGAAGCATCTCGGAGATATCGTCTTTCGTATGAGGAATATAGCTCATTTCGGAATTCCTTCCAGGTAGCGTTCATAACCGGAGGCGTCCATAAGGTTCGCTTTTTCAGACTCATCCGAAAGCTCCATCGTGAAAAAATACCCCTTTTCGTACGGAGCCTGGTTCACGTGTTCCGGATGGGCGGACAACGATTCATTGACCGAAAGCACCGTCCCGGATAAAGGCGCGTATACGTCGGAAGCGGCCTTGACCGATTCGACGGTAGCGCAATATGCGGATTGTTTAAGCGCCTGCGCTTTTTTGGGC
>JAQURW010000267.1 GCA_028715425.1 Candidatus Omnitrophota bacterium | reverse complement strand
AGCCAAAAATAATCCTACGCCCTATTCCCCTCCCCCCACCTTTCAGGTATTTTTCTTGATTCTACGTCGATAAAGGACTAAAATATCTCTATTCCGATCAAAAATCGGTTCAATATTTGAGGCAACCCATGAATTATTTACCCGCGAGATGTGATGTGATAAGGCGTCAGGCGACTGGCGTCTTTTTTTAATGTCGTGTGCCGTTTGCACATACCTGATTAAGTTACCAAGGAGGTAGAAATGAAGAAAGTCCTGATTTCAGTTGTATGTCTGGTATTTCTGTTCTCTCTTACGGGCGTGAGTCTGGCAATAGCCGAGGAGACAGTAAAACAGGAGATCCAGTCTGATAAGGAGGCGATACAGGCGCAAAAGCAGGAGATGAAAGAGAGCGCCACAACCGCGAAGTCCGAAGAAAAGGCGTTGCGGCAGGAGATAAAGAGCGCCAGAGCGTCAGGGGATACCGCGAAAGCGGCAGAGCTCAAGCAGACGTTGAAGGCCGAGCATAAGGAAAACGTTCAGGATAGGAAGTCAGACAAGAAAGCCCTGCATGCGGCCAAGAAAGAGTTGAAGCAGGATAAGAAAGCCGCCAGGCGCGCGGGCCGGTAACGCGGCAAACGTTGTTCTTGACCGACGTAACGTAGGGGCAGGTTCCAAACCTGCCCAATATGCTAGGCCCGAAGGGCCATGTCCACCCGGAGAAAACCATGAAACGACCCATTCCTCTGTCCATATGTTACCGGTTTATCGGCCCGGGGCCGGTGGTTCTTGTTTCATCGCTATATGATAACAAGGCCGCGCTTACCCCGATAGCCTGGCATATGCCGATATCGGACGATCCGCCGATGATTGCGCTGGAGATATGGGATAAGCATTTCATATACAAGGCGATCCTCCAGACCAAAGACTTTACCGTCAATATCCCGTCCTCCGATATGGCCGATACCGTCCGTAAGCTCGGCAGCGTATCCGGCGCCAAGGTCGATAAGTATAAAAAGTTTCGTCTGGCGAAAGAACCTTCAAAGAAAGTACTGTCCCCGTCGCTTGGGGGCGCTATCGGCGTCTTGGAATGTAAGCTCCGCCGTGACAAAGCGCTCTTAACAAAATACAATATCGTCCTGGGCGACGTTGTTCACGCGGAGGCTGAGGAAGAAGTCTTCACCGACCGCTGGCTCGTCGAATCGTCCGGCCCCAAACCGATCCATCACCTGGGCGGGAAGATATTTTGTTTGCCTGATAAAAAGATCGTGTAATAAACCTAATTGGCATAGGGGCGGACCTAGGCCCGAAGGGCCATGTCCGCCCTTGATGCAGGGGCACATTAACCGATAAGTAATGGAAAAACAGGGTTTGTGTAATATGTAATGTATTTGTTCCCGCCTTGTCTTTTTATTAATATCAGGTATATTAACGATTATGCAGGATAAAAAAATCAGGATACTTAATTTCGACGATAGTATTACCGCGCAGAGAGGGCTTTTGTCCCGCTATGAGCACGAGATAATAACGATGACAGATATTGGGCCGAGGGCGAGATTCTGGGTGAACTCGAAAGTCAGAAAAGAGATTGCCGGCCGTATCGGTAACACAGATAAAAGATGCGTAACTTTTATTGGCTCAGGGGATTTTCATCATATTACGGATATACTACTTGCCGGATACGATGAACCGATCGCGGTAATCCATTTTGATTTTCACCAGGATTGGGACAGCGTCTGTCCGCTGCTTCACTGCGGTTCATGGGTAAGTAAGGCACTCAGGCGGGAAAATATTTTAAAATGTGTGAACATCGGAGCATCGGCAAAAAAGATGGAGTTTTTCTCATTACAGGCCGGCGATATGGGTCTTTTGCGAGATGACCGGCTCGAGTTGTATCCGTATATTTCAAAACCAGGCATGGTTTTCATGAAACACGTGCCATCCAATAACTCGATAAATATTAAAGGGTATCCATTTATGACCGTTATAAACTGGAAAGAGCTTAAGGGCCGTGATTTATCAGAATTTACAAAACACATGGTCGAACGGCTTCCTGCCAAAAAGGTCTATGTCACCGTTGACAAGGATTGCATGAATGAGGCGTCTGCCCTTACAAACTGGGACCAGGGAGAGATGTCTGTTGACGATGTTTGTGTTATCCTTAAACAGATAAAGGAGCATTGTGACATTGTCGGCATGGACATTAATGGTGATTATTCGCCGGTTAGAACGGATACCGCTTTTAAGGACATCATGCTCAGATGGAACCATCCGGGTAAGATAGCGGCATCCCGTTATTCCGCTTCCGAGATCTCCGCCGTGAACGAAACAACCAATATGAAGATCCTCGAAACAATAATGCAATAAAGCCTGTTTCCGCTGCCCCAGCCGCTATAAGGCTATCCGTATTGGCCACACCCGTTTTCCCTTGTCTTGCCTGCGCGGACAGGTTACAATGACGCCTATGTCCGCACCGTTAATAACCTTAAACGACATATCCGTCTCCTTCGGAGGGCCCCTCGTCATCGACCGGCTGAACATGCAGGTCGAGATTGGCGAGCGCATCGTGCTTCTTGGCAGGAACGGCGCCGGAAAGACCACGCTCATGCGGCTCATGGCGCGGGAGCTTTCTCCGAACGAGGGAACGATGTCGTATTAAAAAGGCATACACGTCACGCACCTGCCGCAGGAGGTCCCGGCGGCCCTGAAGGGCAAGGTCTATGACAT
>JAQURW010000266.1 GCA_028715425.1 Candidatus Omnitrophota bacterium | reverse complement strand
CGGCACGTTCGATTACGGAGCGTGGACCATCGATAAAGGGACAAAGGTCCTCGAGCTTGAAACCGGCCTGAGTATGGGGGCCAGTCTGAACGGTTTTACGATCACCAGCGGTGTTCTTTACACGAAAGGCCATAATATAAACTTTATGAACAGTAATATGCTTTCCAATAACGGGACCTTGCGCGTGCAGGGCACTGAGACTCTATCGTTTGAGAAAGATACCGACCATGGCACCGTGGAATATGTGGGCAGTTCCGGCGGCGGCTCACCGTATTCACTGACCGGCTGTTACGGCAGTACCTATTATAACCTGGTGATCAATTCGTCGGTGGCCGGGGCTACGTTTCAGCCGGGTGGTGTCGCCATTTTCGTCAATAATGATCTCACCGTATCGGACGGCACCCTCAGTATGGGCGTGCGGTCCCTGGAGATAAACGGCAATACCCTGATCGAGGGAGGGACATTGGAGACGGGCACAAATGGTATCACCTTTGGCAATAATGCCGCGGATTCGGTGACCATGACCGGCGGACAGCTCTCGATAGAGCAATTATCGACCAGCGCGCCCGACATCAACATCAATGCCGGGACCTGGAACAACACCGGCGGCACGATTTCATATAAGGCCGGAAGCGCCGTTACGACCAACGTCCTGTCGAGTATCGGGCCGTATTATAATCTTGAAATAAACTCAAGCGGCTCGACCTATAGCCTTCAGGCAGATACGGTCGTTACGAACAATCTTACGATAACGAGCGGAACGCTGGATGTGACCTCGTCGAACCATAAACTGACGATCGGCGGTGATTTTAACAGGGTAGGGGCATTTACACAGCGGTCAGGCGAAGTGGTGTTTAACGATGCTTCCAGGACATCGCATATCTACGGTTCGACGACCTTCTATGATCTCAGCAGTACGACCGCGGGCAAGGAGATACAGGTCGAGGCAGGCAAGACCGAAACGGTCAGCCATACGTTAACGCTGACCGGCACAGGCGGCAACCTTGTCAAGTTGAGAAGTGCCTCAGCCGGGACGCAGTGGAAGATCGACCCGACAGGCACGGTCAATGTATCGTATGTGGATGTTAAGGATTCGAATAATTTAAGAAGTACCGTTATTAACCCGGCCAATTCAACGGACAGCGGCAACAATACAAACTGGTTTACGCAGAGTAATCCTTCCAAGCCGACCGATGTTGAGCAGCGTATCCCTGAGCCGGTCAATGAGATGGAGGAGACCGTAGGGTCTCCTGAAACCGTGACGCAGCCGGCAAAGCCTGAAGACGCTACGCCCAGTATTACCAATGAGCAATCCGGCGAAACAAACGGCGAACAGGGCACATCAGGGAGTCAGGATGATGGGTACGATAAAACACGGTATGATAAAAAGTATGCGAAAGGGAAATACCGGACATCGGTCATTGTTTTTGAAGGGGTTGTCGTAGCCTGTCCGTATGGCAAGAACGGGCCGAACTATGTCGACGCTCAAGTCCTTAAAGGCGGCGATAAATTTTCCCAGATGGCGGCGATACGCTAAGAGATCAGAATCGCAATTTCTTCGCGAAATAATCGAGTGTCTTATCTTCAAATTCGATACTGAAATGAAGCCTGCTTGGCGACGATTCGCTGAAGCCGGGATTCCCCATAGGCAGGACAAACCCCCATTCAAAGCGCACGTAGATCATGTCGTACAATTTAACGCGGAAACCGGCGCCGCACGATGCCATTTTCCTCGCCCAGTTCTCGTTTTCCATTTTACCCCGCCGGTACCCGAACCCATGGTCAAAGAAAAGTACGCCGGTTACGTCCTCGCTGAGAGGGGTCTTTGATTTCCATAGGCGCACTTCTTTGGGCAGAAAGATCGGCTGGAAAAGCAGTTCTGCGGATGTCTGGATGCCTGAGTCGGCATAATAATCCCCGTAGGCATATCCCCGTACGGAATCAAGGCCGCCCAGCGCGAGCTCTTCCTGTGGTGTCAACCGTTCGAAGGCTATCTGAAGGTTGTTCTTTTCTGAAAACTGCAGGAAGGGCGTAAGCTTTCGGCGGTACGCGAACGACAGGTTGAATTTATTGAACGTGTTTTCCGCCTGCCGCGACGAATATTCGTTCTTGCGTTCGGCGCCGAAAAGGTTAAGGCCTTGTGAGAACTCAGGCTGAATATAGATGACGCTCTCCCGCGTTTTATATATCCCGCGCGCGCCGAAACGAAGAATGCGCAAGCGGTCCTTGTTCACGAGGCCCTGGTTCGATGTTATATATTTGTCTTTTCCGTCAAGACCGAAATAGAATTCGCCGCGGTAATTGTCAAGGTCGTAGAGGTCCTGGTGAATAAAGAAACTCGCGCTATCGGAGAACGAGCGGAGGTCGTAACTGGCAAAATCCTTGCGCGGAAAGGCGCTTGCCCTCGATAGCCCGTACAGGAACGAAGTCCCCTGGTTTGAGATCGGAACATAATGGTAGGCATAATAACTGGACGACGATTTACTTAAGGTCTGTCCGCACATGAGTGTATCGTCGAGGCCGAGAAAATTGTTGTCCCTGAAACCGTAACCGAAACAGTCCTTTCCGGTATTATAACTTCCTTCGCGGTTATAGTTGAAAGTGGGATGGAACGGAAAGTGTGTTTCGACATCGAGTATTACGTCGGTGGTGCCCGGTGTTTTCCCGGCGGTAAGCGTCGCCTTGGCTTCACGGTCGGGGTTGCGGTTTATGA
>JAQURW010000265.1 GCA_028715425.1 Candidatus Omnitrophota bacterium | reverse complement strand
TAGACGACATCGTAAGAAGCGCTCGGGATCGCGGACAGGTTGCACGGCGCCTTCAATACCGTGTGGTTGACATTGACAAGGCCCATCTGCCGGATCGCATTACCGTACTCCGCAACAAGAGAAGGCGATACGTCGGTCACGGTGATGCGGCAATCGGGCCGGTGCAGGGCCATGGCAAAAGAATCGCGGCCGTTCCCGGCGCCTATCTCAAGGATGCTGCCTCTTTCGGGGCACATCTCGACCACCTTATCGACAAAGGTCGAGGCTTTTTTTACGGTCGTGGCGCCGTCATACGCCGCCTTCGCGGAGGTCTTCTTTTTTTCCCAGCGGTTGAACTCGGCGTTATAGACGTCCCGCGCCTTTGCTACTGTTATGGACGGCTCATGTTCAGGGCCGGTGCCGAGATTACTCGGCGAAAGTATCATGTACCCGTTTTTGAGAAGGATGGTCCTTTTTTCGATATCGACGGCCTTGTCGCCGCCGCTAAAACCGACGACATATTCATCGCCCGAGAAAGGCAGCGGCATCATGCCTCCGCCTTTGGTGAGATACCGGTCAAGCGCCGACACAATACTCAGCACCTGCCGGGGCTCGATGGTTATTCCGCTGAGCGAACACGGCCTTTTGTCTTTTTCCCATTCGTCGACCAGGCGCGCAAATTCTCGCATAAGGGCTTCGCCGTCCATGCCGCTTTTGAGCACGGCCGTGAGACGTTCAGAAAGGCAGCGGCCGTCGCGCGTCATGCCGTAAAAAAAGCGTATGACCCTGCGGAAGTCATGGTCCCATTTCAGGCGTTCGATCAAAGAATATCCCAAGGGCCTCCAAGCCACAGCAAATCCCTTCGTCCCGGCAGTCTGCCGCATCCGTGCCTCTTGAAAAAGCCGCTCAACGTCAAATCCCGCGTATGCGTTCCCTGCACCGGCGGATCTTCCGAAAATCGCAGACGGAAATATTTCAGGACGGCTGTCGAGTACCGGGTTGAGTGCTGCCGACAGTCTACAGAACCGCTCTTCCTCTAAAGGGCCAAAACGCCTTTCTTCCGCAACGAGCGCCAGGATATTCCTGACAGTACTGTCGCCGAAATCATCCAGATTGTAGCTTACCGGATCATAGTCGCTCAGCATCTTATTGGTAACATATCCGGCCATGGCATCAAAGGCGTTCCGGTCTTCGACCGCAAGCCGCTGCAATACCGCATTGACCTGAAGATTAAAAACGGCCCTCTCTTTTTCATTCGGTGAAAGCTCCGCGCGCAGGAAGATAGCTCCGTCCGGCTCTAGGGCGGCATAGCTTCTCTTTCTCCCCAGCAATTCCTTAAGCCGCGAAACGGCTTCAGGTTCGGAGGACGCGGCATTGCGCCGGATAGCATCGTGAACAGAACGGCCGCCGGTTTCCAGGGCGACTTCTTCCATGGACCGTATAAGCTGATGGTAGACAGCGCCCGTGCCTACCGGCGGAGAGAGGGTGTCTCCTGCCGCACCGGACACCTGCTGCACGAAGAATACGGACAAGACTCCCGCAGCCAGTACTTTATGGAAAGTACAATGCGTTAGAATACTCATACGATAATTATAATCATTCAGGAGACGGGTTATGTCACAGAAATGTAAAATCTTGGTAAGGGTTTAACGACCGCAGCCGCGAGGTTATGCGCGCTTAAACAGTTTCAGGAGGCTCGTAAGGGGGCGGGTATTGACGACAGCTTCCGGTTCGCGCGGAGAACCGTCCCCTAACCTAATTATGCTTACAGACCCGCAGCTATTTTGGCTGTTTTTCCAGACCCGACCTTCCCGCTTCCATTATCGGCAGGTTGGCTTCAGTAGGGACATATATTATTTGTTTTTCATTACTTTGTAAACCTTCTATCCATAGGTAGCGAAGATAATTATCGGATATACTTCCGGCGATTATCTTATTGCTTTCAGCGACACCCTTGGCCTTAGCTACGGCTATTTGAGCGTCTTTTTCCGCTTTCTGCAGTTCGAATTGTTTCTGAAGCGCTTCCTGCTCGGTCTTGAGCTTCTGCTGTATGCTATCCATAAAAGCCGCGGGCAATTTTACATCCCGTAAAAGAACATCGATCACTATGATACCCTTTGAATCAAGCTTTGCCTTTAAAAATTCGAGCATCTGTTTACCTATCTTATTCCTGCCCTCGTCGCTATAAAGCGCTTTGACTTCATATCCGCTGGCGACGTTTCTTATCGCTTCTCTGATATACGGCTCAAGAACGGTCGTTTGGTAATCAGCCCCTATCGTTTTACGCACCCTCGTGACATTTTCCTTCGGGATCTGATACAATATAGAAAGGTCCAGTTGCGATATCAGCCCTTCAGACGACGGGACTTGCGCAGTCTCTTTGATCTCCAGTAATTTAACATTCCATACTTCTATGGAAGAGACGCCGGGTATAAAAAAATGCCAGCCGGTGCTGACGGCATTATCCTGGATCTTTCCAAGATCTATCTTGACTCCGGCCTGTCCATCCTCAATGCCTACGACCGCACACCCCATCAAAGCAAAAGCACTAAACAACACCACCGCTAAATACATCAAATTTTTCATAGCATCACCTTTCTTGGACCGTTGGATCGTTATTTTTGTTGGTGGGAATCATGGTTAACTGATTTATTTTTCATACCTTTGATCTTTTTTTGACTTTTTCAATATACCATAAGTTCCAGTTAATTCAACGTTTTTTATCGCACGTACGCATTT
>JAQURW010000085.1 GCA_028715425.1 Candidatus Omnitrophota bacterium | reverse complement strand
ACTTGCCATGATGGCGTCAACGAGTTTCCCGCTGGAGATAACAACCTCTTCGCGTTTCCTGATATCGCAGGCAACGATACGGAGCGGCATCCTGACATCGTGAAATGTCTTATTACCGAGATATGTCGTCAAAAAATCTCTGACCTTTTTCCCGCTTATGAATCCCTGTTTGGGCACCGTTATGTCGACCAGTTTCAACGCGCGCGCGACCGTATTGATCGAACCGCATATCTTCTCTATTTCCCGGCTGTTGAACCCTGCGGCCCAAAACCCGGCTATCAGGGCGCCCATACTCGTCCCGGCAATAAAATCGACCGGTATCTTTTCTTCTTCAAACACGCTCAAGATACCTATCTCTGCCAGCCCGAGCGCGCCGCCGGCCCCCAGGGCCAAACCTACCAGGACCTGAGAGACATCGCGCGCAATCCTGCGCAATACCTTGTCATAGTCCCCGTCTTCGCGCGGCAGGGTCGCATAAACATGATCCCGGTCTATCTTACGCGATAAAGGAAGTTCTTCCTGCAGGATGATCTTGATGCCGTCGTGACCGCGCTTTATCTTTTGCATGATACGGGTCATTTGTTCCAGCATAGTATCGTACGAGGTAAAAACAACATGGGTGTAATCCGATTCGGCGATGACCGATTGTTCGGCAGCCTTCAGGGTCTCCGGCAGGTCCAGGACAATAAAGTGATAGTCAGTGGCGCGGGCATCGATGAATTTTTCGATCGCAACCGTATCGTCATCGATTATTGTGTGGCTGTCGATATCGGCTTTTTCGCAAGAAGCGCCTTCTTTGTTGACAGAGATGACAAGGACTTTTTTATTCGATTCCTTATGCAGGTGCCCCCCCAGGTCGCGGGCATAGCGCGAGGCAAAGGCCTCATTCCCCGGACACACCACCGACAGGAGAACAGTCTGAAAAACCTCCTTGGTCCGTGTTTCTTTGATGTGGACACGCCGCGACAACACTTTCGAGAACTGGACGGCAAGCTTCGGGATCTCGTCGATGATCTCTTTAAAATCGCCGTGCTCGATCCTGAGCACCCGGGTATCTGTTATAGCTATAGCGCTTACCGAATGATGTTTTCCCGTTAAAAGCGAGATAAGCCCCACATAGTCGCCCTTGCGCAAGATCTCGATATAATCGTTTCTACGCGACCCGGGACGGTACCCCAGCCGCTCAGTCGGATGATAAAGGCCGATCCTGCCGGCGATAACTATATACAGGGCATCCTTATCCGAGCCCTGGCGATACAGGATGTCCCGCGAAGAATATTCGACGATCTGGCTTCGGTTGGCTATAAATATTTTTTCCTGGACTCTGAGCTCCTGAAAAAGCGGCAGGTTAGAGACGATGAAAAATTTATCGAGAGACTTGGTTATTTCTTTGAGCATGGGGTGAAAGCGACCGTTACGCCAAACGTTTTTTGAAAGCCTTGTATTCTTCGGTCAATTCGTGAGGAAGCCGCTTGCCGAACTGGCCAAGCCATTCTTTCTCAAGGGCAAGTTCCTTCCGCCATTCTTTTTTATCGATGCGGAAAAGCTCTTCCCATATCTCCCGCGAAAAATCAAGGCCCTCCATATCGATATCCTCATAGTTGGGGATGTATCCTATCGGGGTCTTGATCGCATCGACGTTCCCTTCGCACCGGTCAAGAATCCAGGTCAGGATGCGGAGGTTCTCGCTGTACCCGGGCCACATGAATTTCCCGGCTTCGTCGCGCCTGAACCAATTCACATGGAATATCTTGGGTCGTTTGGCTGTCTTTTGACCCATTGTAAGCCAATGCCGGAAATAATCGCCCATATGGTAACCGCAGAAGGGCAGCATAGCCATGGGGTCGCGCCGCACCTCTCCCTGTTTTCCGTATTGCGCAGCAGTTCGTTCAGAGGCCATGACGGAGCCCAGATAAACCCCGTGCTGCCAGCTGAAGGATTCAAATACCAGGGGGACAAGGCTTTGTCTTCGACCGCCGAAGATTATAGCCGATATCGGAACGCCGTGATGGTGATCCAGCCTGAACGATGCCGACGGGCACTGCGCTATCGGCGCCGTAAACCTGGCATTGGGATGCGCCCCGAGTATCTTCTTGCCGTTCTCGTCGACAAGACCGGGATGCCACGGCCGTCCCATCCAATCGATCCCCTGCTTCGGCACCGGGCCATCGCCGTTCTCCCACCAGACCGTATGATCCGGCTTCAGGAGGACATTGGTATAGATCGTGTTCTTCTTCATCGTCTCCATAGCGTTGGGGTTCGTTTTGGAATTCGTGCCCGGTAAAACGCCGAAAAAACCAGTTTCCGGATTAATGGCCCAGAGCGCTCCGTCCGTATCAACACGCATCCAGGCTATATCATCGCCGACAGTCCATACGCGATAGCCTTTTTTCTTCAGCTTCTCGGGAGGAACCAGCATGGCAAGATTCGTTTTTCCGCAGGCGCTCGGGAAAGCGGCCGCGATATAATTGATACGGCCGTTCGGTGTCTCGATACCGAGTATAAGCATGTGCTCGGCCATCCACCCTTCGTTATGGGCAAGACAGCTTGCGATACGGAGCGAAAGACACTTCTTGCCTAACAGAACGTTCCCGCCGTAACCCGATCCGACGCTCCAGATAGCATTGTCGTCGGGAAAATGAAGGATAAGCCGTCGTTCCATATTAAGATCGGCCTTACCGTGGAGGCATTTGGTGAATTCGCCGTCGGCATCAAGATGATCAAGGACATTGGTGCCGACACGTGTCATGATCATCATATTAAGGACGACATATATGCTGTCGGTCAGCTCAACGCCGACCTTGCTGAACGGCGACCCTACCGGCCCCATGGAAAAAGGTATAATATACATGGTCCGGCCCTTCATGGCGCCTTTAAATAAGGCCTCTGCCCTTTTATATCCGTCTTTAGGCGCCATCCAATTATTGTTCGGGCCGGCGTCCGATTTCTTTCTGCTGCAGATAAAGGTAAGATGTTCGGTCCGGGCGACGTCGTTCGGATCGGTCCGGTGATACAGGCATCCCGGCAGTTTTTCCTGGTTCAATTTGATCACTTCGCCCGTATAAACAGCCTCGTTCTCGAGGGTCCTTTTTTGTTCCTCGGTCCCGTCGATCAAGACAACGCGGTCCGGCTGGCACATTGTTGCCATTTCATGGATCCAGTCCTGAAGTTTTTTATGTTTTAATTTTAGCTGGGTCATAGCAAACTGATTGTATCATTTCGCCGGTGATTGTAAAGAATTATTTGAGCTGAATTTAGCGAGTGCCCGTGCTGTCATTCTATCCTAAAATAACCGCTTTGCCAGGGTTAAAGCCCCCTGTTGCCATGGGACCTTATGCGAAAGGCCGGTCATAGCGGAAAATTTTTCGAAATTATCCATATACCAGCGATAATTCCTTATAAGCGCATCCTTATTGGAATAACGCGGCATAAATCCTAACCTCTTTTCGACCCTGTCGGTCGCGACAAAAGAATCTTTTGCAACGGTTTCATAGATCCATTGATAGAGAGGCGAAAGGTGGGCCCACTCGAGCAATTTCAAGGCTAGAATAGCCGGCCCTGCCGGCAGAGAAACTATTTTTTTCCCGTATCCGGCCTCGTCAAGAACAGCCTGAAAATCCTCTCGGATCGTCGTAAAGATCTTTGCGCCGATATTGAACGTATCGTTCACAAGGGCTTTTTCTTTTGTCATACATAAAAAGATCGCCTCGCACAGGTCTTCAACATCTAAAAGCTGATACCGGTTCGTGCCTTTACCCAGTATCGGAAAGTTCTTTCCGTCCTTTGCCCATTCATATAACAGGGCAAAAACCCCAAGACGCTCGGGGCCGACAAACGACTTGGGCCGCAAAATCGGCACACACCAACCCTGCCGGCGATACTGCAGGCATTCCTCCTCAGCCAATATCTTAGCCTTTCCGTAATCGCCAACCCCGTATAAACGGTCATGCTCATCGATCGGATGGTGGTCCGGAACACCATAAACTGCGGTCGACGATATCTGAATAAACCGCTCAACCCCGCGTTTATACGCCTCTTCAAGCATGATCCGGGTACCGTTCACGTCAGTAGAATAGATGTCTTCTTTGGTATAGAGCGGCAAGGCGGCGGCGGCATGGATAACGATTGAAACCCCCGCCATTACCCGCTCGACAACTTTTTTATCCCGTATGTCTCCCTTGACGGCAGTAATAGTGTTTTTTTCGGGGTATTCAAAATCAGCGATATCAAGCGACACAATATCCGTAACCCCTTTTGACAACAAGTAACGAACCGCGTTAATTCCTAAAAAACCGGCCCCGCCTGATATCAATATTTTTTGCCCCATGTATGCCTCCCTTTATTATAGAGTATACCCTGAACCAGACTATTTGCAAATCATCCAAATGTGTGGTATATTTATGCTATGCGAAACCGCTTGGCGATTCTCATATTTTCGCTCTGTATAGGGACTGCCATAATCAGCCTCCCTAAAACAGTGTTTGCCGGTAAATTATATATCAAACCCGATCTTGAGATAAAACGCGCCGAACGGCTTTTAGACGAAGCTGAAACCGAATTCCGCAACGGTAAGGTCCATATTACCCTTTCCCCTGACATCGCAGAGCCGGAATTTGTGCTTTCAAAGCAAAAATACCAGCAAGCCATAGAATTGATCGAACGATACGGCGCCGGGCAGTATACCCCCGGCGATGTCGATGATTTCAGAAAACGCATGGGAGAATGCGATCTTTGGATCCAGAAAGCAAAAGACCAGTTAAAAGCCCAGATCCCGCCCCAGACGGAATCCACAAAATAAGCCACCCTTGTTATCAGGATGACCGGACTACCTTTTTAAAGTGAGCTGACTATCGAGGGGGCATCGCCCTGGGATAGATCTATGATCTTTGTCTCGGCAGGGGGTTCGCCGTCATGATCCTGGACCACCATAACGATCGGCCGGAGCGGAGAGCCCGGTTTTACGCCGATAACCCGCGCGATCTCGCCGGTGCCCAGTTCAACGATGGTCCCGATGGGATAGATGGACATACTGTTTAAAAGAAGTTTCATAGCCTCGTGGTCAAACGCGCTTTTTAAAGAACTCAAAAGAAGTTTTATGGTCTTGTGGGCATTCGTTCCTTCCCGGTATGCCCGCCTGTGTGAGAGCGCTTCATAGGTATCGACAAGGCCTATTATTTTTGCATATACACTTATCTTACCCGCCTTCAGGCCTTCGGGATATCCGCTTCCGTCGACCCGTTCATGGTGGGTCATAATAGCTTCCCTGACATACTTGCCTATCCGGTCACATTTTTCGATCACGCCAAGGCTGACGTCGATATGCGTTTTAATAAGGTTATATTCTTCATCGGATAATTTGGCGGGTTTTTCGACTATATCCCTGAACTTATCAAGCCCGACATCCGCGAACATGGCAGCCAGGCCCAACTCACGCATCTTTGATTTGTTCAAACCGAGCTTCATCCCGAGGAAAAGAGACAGGATTATCATGTTGACTATATGATGGGGCAAATAGTATTCCGGCTCTATCTTCTTGTACACATGGTCGAGTATACTCTCGCCCATAACCAGCTGGTTGAAAAGATTATCCAACGACCCGCTGATCGTGACAAAATATTCGTTGATGGGCTCTTTGTTCTGTATTTTTTCAAGGATCGTTTTCACCACCGTCAACGTTTCTTCGTATAAGGCCTGTGCCTTGGCCTCGTTGTCAACTCCCTGTTTTTTAACTGCCGACAAAAGCCTTTTCGAAGTTTCTAAATGGTCTTCCTGCTTTTTTCCCTCATCCTGGCTGGGGCTGTTTTGCAGTATCTTTTTCGGGAAACTGACATCGTCCCCGTCACCCGGCGGCACCCCTCCGGGTTTATGCGGTTCGTCAAAATTCCAGCCGCCGTGCAGCATATCAAACATTCGTGGCATGCGCAAAAACTCCTGAATTCAAGTCGTTGATAACCTTTTGTGCCAGGTAACGATCGATCGCCTTGGCTTCCTGTCCAAAACCGATCAAAAGGCACATATCACAGACATTATTGACCTTCCTGGGGATCCCTCTCGAATATTCGTAGATCTCCCGCATCGCCTCCTCAGTAAATATCTCCTCGTTATTGCCGGCGACATTAAGGCGATGCTTGATATACGTCATGGTATCTTTCGCGTCGAGGCCGCTCAAGTGATACTTGATACCTATCCTTTGCTGAAGCTGGGGGATCCGGCTTACCATCTTTTGCAATTCAGGCTGGCCGATCAAAACAAGCGTAATAAGAAAGCGGTCGTTCAATTGGAAGTTCAACAACAGGCGTAATTCTTCAAAGGTCTCCCTGTTCCTGATGATCTGCGCTTCATCGATTATTATAACTGTTTTTTTGTTTTGTTTCATATTCGAATATATTATATCCTGTAAGGCGTGAAGAAGCTGCAGTTTAGTGCCCTTGATATGCTCATTCTTCAGCTGATAGGCTATCTCAAGAAGGAACTCGAGCGGGGCAAGCTGGGGGTTGGTAATAAGCGCGATCTCAAAGATCTTATTCCTGATAAGCTCGTCTATCACGATCCTCGACAATATGGTCTTACCCGAACCGTAATCGCCGGATAACATCGCGGCGCCCTTTTCCTCTTTGATCGCGTACAAAAGCCGCATGAGGGCCTCTTCATGTTTTTGGGAATAATACATAAACCGCGGATTCGGCGTGTTTTCGAACGGCTTTTCCTTCAGCTTCCAATATATCTCATACATGTTCCTGCTCCTTGGCCTTTTCGCCTTTGCGCCTATCGAATGTCTCATGATAATCTTTGTGATAATAATAATAAGAATCCTTGCTAAGCTCAGGCATGACGTTATTCAGGATCAGCCCCGCCAGTGTGTCTTTTCCTTTAACGCTTTCGATCTGCGCCTTTGCCCTTCTTAACGTCAGGCGTGACGTTGTGCCGACACGATAGACCAAAAGAACAGTATCGACTTTCGGAAGCATGACCGTCGTATCGCTGACCGCAAAGATCGGAGCGCTGTCGATAATGATAACATCGTATTTTTTCTTTAAATAGGCAAGGACCTCGTTTACCTTATCGGAATTCAGGAGATGGACGGGATTAGGAAAAACCGAACCTGCCGTCAATATATGAAGATTGTTGATCCACGGGCGGTCAATAACATTATCAGCACCCATACCACTCAGCAATAAATCCGTTGCCGTTTTGGTAACAGCGACTTCCATGTCTTCGACATTCTTATCACTCAATAATAGATCTGTAAATCCTTTTGATTTTTCTTCGAAACCGAAAAGTTTATGTATATTAGGCCTTCTAAGGTCGCAATCGATCAGAAGTGTTTTATATCCCATCTGGGCAAGGGTAATAGCAAGATTGGAATTGATCATAGACTTGCCCTCGTCGGGGTTTGAGCTTGTTATCATAAGGCTCTTACCCCGGATCCGGCCCCCTTGGCCCAAGATTACCTGTACGTTGGTACCCAGTATCCGAAATGCTTCAACGAACAAAGAACCTCCGGAGTGAAGCGCAATAAGCTGGCTTTTTAACGAAGCCGTTTCGTCTTCTTTGCGACGCTTGAAAAGATGCTTCCACCCTGTTTCCGATTTTTCCCCTTTAGGCATAGCCGCAGCAAAATAAGGGATCACACCAACAACCCCAACTTTTACAAATGCCTCTATATCCTCGACACGGCCGATCGAGGTCTCTACTACCTGCTCGATAAAAGTGACGCCAACGACCGCTAAAAACCCTCCGATAAGTACGCCGAGGGCATAATTTATCTTCTTACTGGGAAAGCAACGGTTTTGGGGAGGGAGGGCGCTATCTACTAACACAATGTTATCGACTTTTTCAGCTTCCTTGATCTGCGCCTCCTGGAGTTTTTCCCTGAGGGAATCGTATAATTTTTGATCGACTGCCATATTCCGCTTCAATGTAGCGAACTCATATTCTTCCTTAGGCAATGTCTTTAATTCAGCGCGCAGCTCAGCTATCTCCTCTGAAAGGGCCATAACATCAGGATAATTTTCAGTAAAAACACTGAGAAGGTTAATACGCTTCATTTCAAGATCATCTATCTGTTTTAAAAGACCTTCGGCAGTCCCCGCAATACCTTGCCCATTCAAAAAACTCAAGCGTGCTTCTTCTGTTTCCAGTTTTTTCGATAGCTGCTCAACATTGTCCCGCAGAAAATCTGCCGATCCTCGTCGCTGCTTGTTTTTTTCGTCGAAATTTACCTGCTTGAAATTCAAAAAAATCTTATTGGCCAAGTCGGCGGAAAGTTGCGCATTGGGCGAAGTTACTTCCAACGATATCATGTTGGTCTTGAGAATATTACCTGCTTTTATATGTTTCAGGGTCTCGGTAATTATTTCATCTTTTTTAGCCGGACTTAGGGTTTTTCCCATAAGCCCTAATTGTTCCAGTGAGTTTCCTACAATGATCTTACTGAGTATCTGTTTTGCATAATTGGCAATCTCATCTTCTACGCCCTGGCTCGCCACCATCACCGGTTTGGCAAAAAGCTGTTCGGCCGACAACTCGGAAGCCGGCACTACCTTAAAAACAACCTGGGCCTTATAAAGAGAGGTTTGCAGGCCGGTAACAGTGACGGCCAACGCAATAACGGTAATAAAAATTGCGGCTGCCGTCCATTTGCGCTTTAGCAATATTTCCACATAATCTTGTATATTTAGCTCTTGCAGTTGTTCCATACCACCTTACCTTGCCACTCTGACTTCCCTAACAAGGAGTTTCTCGGGACACTGAGCATCAATCAAAAGCCTTCTCACTAGTGGTCCCGGGAACATTTTTCCTGTAAACGTGCCTTAACTCTCTTCTCCAATCAAATAATCCTGTCGTTAATTTATCCGAACCGCTTAGTGCTCGATTCAGGTAGTCGCCAAACTTGGCAACATCGGCTATAAACGTCTTCGGAACATATATAACATCGCCCGGTTTTAACAACATATCCTTGCCGAAAGTTCCCTCACGAATTGTTTTAAAAAAGTTTACCCGTCTTGCCTTTGGATGATCAGAGAAGTTATCGCTCACAACAATGACACTTTCCCTTTTCGCATCTTCAGTCACATCCCCGGCTAAAGCGATTGCATCCAAGACGCTGATAGTTCCTTCAAAGGTATATACGCCCGGATATACTACTTCTCCAAGCACGATAATCTTTCTTCCGGAAACGGATTCCACCGTAACAGTAACGTCGGGATAACGTATATATGTCGATAATTTTTCCTTCATTTTATCTTGTAACTGCTGGATCGTCAGGTTCGCCGCCTCGATAGACCCTATCAGCGGAAACGAGATCTTTCCGTCAGGATTAATGACAAACGACCCCGAAAGATCGTTATTTCTCCAGCAAAGGATCTTCAGCTTATCTCCAACCCCAAGGTAATAATCTGCTTCGGTATTGCCCGAGAGAAGGGGGCTATTGTACCCAGAGGAATCTCTAATGCGTATGGAGGTTGATTCACCGATAGCTTGATAGACCGCGAGACAAACGAACAAACAGGTACCTAACATGATTACCTTATGACGTCGATCCATAGTAGTTATATACCATATAAAAATAATTAAGTCAAGGGCACACAATTTTTATACGATTAAAATTACCCCCCCTAATTCCTTTCCTCAATGCCTAATATCATAATATTCACCTTTGTTCTTGCACAAAACGGCTATTCTCCAAAAATAGTTCCTATAATAATGATATTGTTATCAGCAAACTTTTTCATTATTTTATCTATAGACGCGTTTTCATTCATTGGTGTTCGCGTTCCAAAAAGCTTCAGCCGAAAGTGCCATAATGTGCCCCGCGTTTTCTTTTCCCCACGTGGTAGCAATCATGCCCTCTGCTCCAATGTGTGCGATATAATGACTAAAACTTACTATTGTCTGATCGTTATCCCAGGTAGCACCCAATACTTTATGTCCCGCCCGT
>JAQURW010000084.1 GCA_028715425.1 Candidatus Omnitrophota bacterium | reverse complement strand
GAAGAAACTGCGCTCTGGCCGAAACTTATGGATGACCTTGGCGTTTCCTCGGCTGATCGAGCCACGCGGGAAGCCCATCTCAGGACCCAGTTTTATTCAAAACGCGCGCTGCGTGAGGAACTTTTGCGTAAGGCGCCGTCGCTCTAAGGGTTTTACAAGGACCTCGGCATGAAACTCACGATACGGGAAGGCGAGGCCAATCGTCCGTTCATAGCCCGGATATCCGAGCTGACGCAAAGGACCAATCAGTTCAATCTTACCCTGAAACGATATACCGAGACGGATATACGTGATATCCTTAATTCAAAATCGTTGTATGTGTTCACCGTTGAATTGGATGATAAGTTCGGCAATGATGGTATTGTTGCTGTTGTAATTCTACGCGAAAAGAACGCTCGAGAATACGTTGTAGACACCTTTTGCATGAGCTGCCGGGCAATGGGGTTGTCCGTTGAGCGGGCTATCATGGCGGTTATTATGAAAAGGGCCTATACAAAATTATCGTGCGGCAAACTTACAGGTATATATAATCCCGGAGAAAGGAATGCATGCGCAAAGGATTTATACGCGTCTATGGGGTTCAAACAAGAGCCCAATGATATAGATAAAAACTCTGTATGGACAGCCGGGCTATCGGGATCCATGGATGAGGATACCGGCCCGATAGCCGTAACCTATAGCAACGACGGCGATCCCTCTCCGGACATTGGCACTATCATTGATCACGAGAGTAGCGCGCTCGAGGTCCTTGTCATGGACCTCATGCAGAATAAAGGGTTTCAGGAGCGGTCGTTTGTCTTAAAATACGACGAGTCCCGGTTAAGCCGCTCACAAGTCGATGTTATCAGGCAATACGCCGAGACCGTCGGAAAACGCTGTGGTGTCGACATCCTCATTCAACCGTTCGATGGCAGCAGGGCCTCAAAAAAACGGGGTTTGCTGGAAGTGTCGTGCACAGGCAGCGCAGGGACCAGCACCGCAAGCGTCAATATCGACACCGGCGGGAACGACATAAGCGAATATCTTCTGTGCCTTATGAATATGCTGAATATAGCATTCGCGGCGTCCACGATACCGGACGATGTGACACAGGAACAGCTTAAAACGATCTATGGCCCGGTCCTGGGATTTATTAACAGCCAATACCGCGCGATCATCGGGGCCGATCTGCAATTCCCGGCGACGACTGCCGGGCTTCTTGCGATGGTGCGGTCCCTGACCCTCTCTCTGCCGCGGATGTACCGTGTTGCGTGCAGTCTTATCGAAGACTATAATAAGCGCGCTCTCCAAGCCCTGATATCCGCATAATTGTCGGAACGGCGTGTGCCTAAATCCTGTATCTGACGTTGATGAGGGCGTAGTGGCCGTAGAACTTTTCTTTAAGTTCCAGGTCGTAGCTTACGGAGACGGTGACATACGATTCTGTTTCGATGGTAAGTTTTATACCGAAATCATAACTCGATTGAGCGGGTTTGAATCCCGCGGTGCCGAACGAAGCTCCACCGCCGGTAAACGAGGATGTTGTCGCCTGAGGATCGCCTACCCAGTCATATAACCATTTACCCTTGAGTTCCGGTGTGACTTTCACGGCAGCTCTCTCTAATTCCAGAGGATACCCGATCTTGGCCCCGAGCCCGGTTTGCGCGATATCAAAATCCTGAGCGCTGACATTCAAATTCAACGCGCCGGCCCCGTCTTCGGTATAACTATTTAACCGTAGGTGAGAATACATGAATGAGGCTAAAGGAGTAAGTTCCAGTTTTTTTGCTTTAAAAGTATACCCGGCTCCCAGGTATCCCGAATATTGTTGGCCGTTATAATCGCCGGAGGCGGTCCTGTCGATGGAGCCGGCAGCGACGTGACGGCTTGCGTCATAGGTGTTATACGCGAAGGAGAAGGCCGTATCGATAAAGTAAGAGCCTTCGGCGTAACTTCCGTAGAGAGAACCCTGATAACTATTGACATTGGTCCTTGACGAAAAATCTTTTGTCCTTACAAAATCCTGCGCGAACCCGCCTGATATGCCCAGCCGCGTATGCTCGAGGGCGAGGAGATCACATCCGAGTATGGTACCCCATACTGTGGCGTTATATCCGCCGGACTGGGCCATCTCATCCTGATGGAGGTAATCGCCGAATTCGCCGGTCCATAGGTCAAGGTCCTTCGGCAGCGCAGGATCGTGTGACGGTTCCTTTCCTTTGCCGGAAACGACATTTTTAAATCCGTCGAGGTGCGCGAGCGTCGTTGACACAAATTTATCCTGGGTTACCTGGCTCACCAGCGGCGAACTGTTATCAGTGTTCGGGGTCATGGTATCGAGCGCCTGGGCGATCGCGGATGATGATGTCAACGAGTCGAGGCTATTTAATACGGTCAGCATGTCTCCGGATGGCGCGCCGCCGTCGGCTATGGTGGTAAGCACCGCGCCTGCGTTGGCTCCGTTGGCGCTTGCGGCGAAACTATTATATGTCGCTGCCCGCGAGGCCGTGAGGACAAGATCGCCGGTTGCGTCTGAGGCCGAGAATCTGAAGATCGGACTCGTTGATATAATGGTGCCGGGTACCGTGCCGCCGACTCCCGCGCCCGAAGCATCGATAGCTGTTAACGTCGCGTTATTCGGGATATAGCCGCCTACGGTCACCTTCATGGTGGTCGTCGTGGCCACTGCCGTGCCTCCCGTGGCAACGACCTGGCCATAACTTGCGGAAGAATTTGCCGCGATATTTAATTGGGAAATATTGCCGCCGTCCACCGATACGGATGTGGACCCTATGTCAAGAGCGGCCGTAACGCCTCCGGCAAGCGCCACGGTGCCGCTTATTATTCCGCGGTTTGTCAAGTTCAGGATGCCGGCGTCTATGTCAATAGCCGCAGTCGTGCCGGATATCGTGCCGCCGATATTGTTAATAATCGTTGTAGTGCCCGCACTTACTTGAACAGCCGTGCCGGGGCTCGAGATGGTCCCGTTATTGGTAAGTTTATTTATGCCGGTCGGCGCCGCTACGCCGCCGTATGCTGTCTCGTTGCCTTTAAAAAGTATGGCGATATCCTCTGTCCCTAAAGTCGCCATCTTCGCAGTGGTCGTTCCCGTGATGCTTCCATTATTTGTTACTTCATAATTGAGGGACCAGACCAGTATCCCTTCGCCTCCCGAAACAGTGGCCCCGTTTTCTATAATGATCTCATTCGGCGATGACGAAGACCGCCTGGTATTTTTCTGGAAGCGGTGTCCGGCCCAGAGCGTATCGCACGGCCCGGTGACATCAAAACTCGCGAAACCATTTCCGTACTGGGCATCGGCGTCTGTACTGAAGGCGTCGTTTTTGTTCTTCGTGTATATGTACGAAACAGTAGCGTAAAGGGCGTATATCTTTACGTCGGTGCCGCCGGGTATGATAAACTCTGTCGCGCCCTCTATATCCGCGAGCGAAAGATTTGAATAGTCGCCGTTACCCCAGAAATAGGTATACCCTAACTGTGTAAACGGAAATTTTTTCTGCGTAATGGCATAGTCCAGCCACCACAGGTAGTATCCGGGATCGTCCGGATCGGTGTTGTCGCTGAAATCCGCGTAGATATCGGCATCCATGCCGTCCGGCTTTACGAAGTCCGGGGTGTCGCCGTAGGCGCCGGGATTATACGTCCGTATGTCGGGATTTTTCGTCGGGCGCATGATATGGTTATTGTCCGTCTCTACCGCATATTCTACAATGGTATCATGTTTCCAGGGTTGAGTCGTGTCTATCCCTAAACCTCTTTCGACAATGTTTATAAGATCGGTATTGGTCGCGCTGTTGCCGTTCTTGTCATAAAATTTTGTGAAATCGTTGCCGGCAGTTACCCATGCGGCGTTCGTCCGTGGTCCGCCGCCCTGGATCGTGTAACCCGTATAATCGACATAATAATCCGAAAAGTAACTTTTCCTGGTAGCGTTGCGTACGATAAGATCGTTACTTCCGTCGTACCTGAGTTGATGTGTCCCGCCGCCTGTTTCCGGCGTAGCCGGGATGGTGATGATGTCCGCAGACGCTGCCTGCCAATGGGTGGTATCAACGGCGTTACTTGTTGCTTGTGTTATGGCGTTAGCATAAGTGTAGGTCGGGCTGTCTGCAGCTCCCGGGATAGACGATGCATAGAGCAATACTATCGTGTATACAAGGGGGAAGAATTTACGCATTGAGAAGGTATTATACCCGTAGATGAATGAAAAGGGAATAGATATATAAAACCTTATGGGTTTCGTAGTAAACATGGGTAGTTTTATGGGGATTTTCGTGTTATAATACTGCGCGATAAATAGTAGGATCCAGAAATCAAAGAATGGTTCGAATTTTAGTTAAATAACTCGCCCCCTCGATGCCAGAGATTTCTCGGCGCGAAAAATACTTCGTATTTTTCTGGCGCCTCGAAATCAATGTTAAGGTATCCCGGGGGCGCACAAAAATTTCGGAACAAAATTTTTGTGCGCCTGTAGCTCAAAAGGATAGAGCGATTCCCTCCTAAGGAATAGGCTGCCCGTTCGATTCGGGCCAGGCGCACCATGGTTCGACGCGCCCCGCCCTGAGATTAGCTGGGGGCGGGGCTTGCTCACCATGTCCTGAGCAAGCGAGCCTTCGATAAACTTAGGCGAGCGCGTCGAAGGACAGCATAGGAGACAACAAACATGATCGACCTCCATACCCATACACTCTTAAGCGACGGGGAACTCCTTCCGGCTGAACTCGTCCGCCGCGCATGCGCCGCCGGATACCGCGCCATCGCCATCACCGACCACGCTGACATGTCGAACATCGATTTCGTCCTGCCGCGGGCCGTCAAGGCATGCCGCGCCATCAATAAATACTGGCCGATCAAGGCCATCCCCGGCGTCGAAATAACCCATCCGCCTATAGAACTAATACCCGGCCTCGTCAGGTTCGCGCGCAAGAACGGCGCAAAGATCGTTGTCGGCCACGGCGAGACAATCAGCGAGCCGGTAGACCCGGGCACTAACCGGGCCTTCATCGAAGCAGGGGTCGATATCCTGGCGCATCCCGGCAAGATCACCGTCGAAGATGTGCTCCTTGCCCGGTCAAAAGGCGTCTGCCTTGAAATAACGACACGGAAGAGTCACGGCCTGACCAACGGCCATGTTATCCGCCTTGCCCTGAAATATAATGCGTCGTTGGTGCTCGATACCGATTCGCACAGCCCCGGTAATATCATTAGCAGCGATATCCGCTATAGGTTCCTTAAAAAGTACAAGCTCAATGACCGCCAGATCGACCGTATTATCAAAAATTCCGCATATTTGGCAGGGATCAAATAATAGACTGCTTGGAAAAACCGCGACAATAGTATTATGAGGTTGTCAGGATGGCAGTGTTACACTTTTGCGACAAACTCATTACATTTCTGTGACACTCTCCCGGCGACAATTTTGTATACTATCAGCGTTAGAATTAAACTGTATTATACAGAGAAACCAGATGCAGAAATCGCCTTTTGTCAAATGTGTATCGGTTCTTCTCGTCGCGGGCATGCTCGTGATGGACGCTGCCTTCGCGGCCGGTGATCTTGACCGGGCCTGCTTAGCGCCGCCGCTTGCGACCAAACCGCCTGTTGAGATCCTGCCGAATGATGACGGTACCTTCGGTTTAAAACTAAATGAGGACGCGACCGACCGGACGCGGTCAGGCTGGTCTTTTGTCGAACTGCAATATCTCATGGCGCAAGCCCTTGAGTTACAGATCTCTGCCGCAAACACAAAAATCCTTCTTAATCGATATGCCCGATTCCGGAATGTTGCCGAGGCCCTTAAAACTGCGGGTGTAGATATAGAAGGTATCCGACCGGACATAGACACAACAGGGGCGATCACCGCGCTGATACTGCCGATCACAGGGAAAGATCGCACGCTTGAATATATTTATAATTTCGAACCGGGAGGCATGCGTATCCCGCGGCCCGAACGGCCGGTCTATGTGCACGTAAAACAGATCGGAGGCCGAACAAGCGGAGCCGTGACAAGAGCCGAAATCCCTCAGGCTCCTCCGAATGATCCTGCCCAGCCCGCGCCGGCACAGAAAAAAGTTCCCACGATCCTCGAAGCGGCCGAGGCCAATATAAAAAATGCCTGGGCCGCCATGAAAATGAATCCGATACTCGAAAGGATACTGTTAAGGCCGAAACGCATAACCGAGGTGAGCTTCACGGTCATGCTTGATGACGGCACGACCGAAACGTTCTGGGCATTCCGTGTCCTTCAGAACGATGCCCGGGGCGCCGGCAAAGGCGGCATGCGGTGGCTTATCGGAAAAGGCGAAATTTCCGAAGAAGGAAAAAAAGAAGCGAAAACAACTGCCGTGGGATTGGCGACGCTTATGAGCGTCAAGAACGGTGTCATCGGCATTCCCTACGGCGGCGGCAAAGGCGATATATTGGTCACCGATAAGAAGTATACCGACAACGATAAAGCCCGTATTGTCAGGGGATGCAGCAGAGAGTTCACAAAAAAGAATGCCATCGGAACCTTTGTCGATGTGCCTGCGCCTGATGTCGGGACCGACGCAAGGATGATGGCATGGTTTTTGGATGAGCATTTGAAAACGCTGGCAGGGGAACGGAAGATACATGATCGTGAAATACAAAAGGCG
The DNA here is from genome assembly GCA_028715425.1 of Candidatus Omnitrophota bacterium. Lineage (GTDB taxonomy): Bacteria > Omnitrophota > Gorgyraeia > JABMRN01 > JABMRN01 > JAQURW01. Next base: position 3,414 of record JAQURW010000084.1, on the reverse strand, counting down.
CTTGACAGCGTACAACCGGCGGCTGACCCTCAAGAGACACCGTTCCTTGATAAATATCTATGGCTTCTTGACCAGGACAAAGACGGGCTTCTCGAAGGTATTGAATTTGGCGTTATCACCGGAAAGCCGGTCGAGCCTGTCTGGAAAGGCGGCTCTCTAGGCAGGGAGAAGGCGACAGGATTCGGCGGTTTTTTGGCATTTGAAGCAATACGGAAATATTTTCCGGCAATTATTGATATAAGCGATGACAACGTTGGCAGGGCTCTTTCCCCGCAAGCGCTTGAGATACTGAAAAGCGGCGTGAAGGGTAAAACCGTTGCCATACAGGGTATCGGTAATGTCGGAGAATTCAATGCCATCGAATTTGAAAAGGCGGGGGCAATCATCACCCTGTTACAGGACGAAAGCGGCACACTCTATAATCCGAATGGGATAAACATGAAGCGGCTTGCCGCAGAACTTGGCAGAACCCCCGATAAGCGGTTAAAACCGCTTGCGACGTTATCTGCGAAATTCTTGCAGGATACCGGAGCACGATTAAGGGTTGATCCGAAATTTTGTCTGAAGCACAAAATTTCTCCGCCAGAAGTGGCGGTTACAGGTCAGGATTCAACACTTGACGAGCTGTTTTTCTGGACACATCATACGGATATTAAAGTTCCCGCCGCCAGGCAAAATCAGATAACCCATGAAAATGCCGGAGCAGTTAACTGTTCGATCATACTTGAACTCGCTAATAATCCGACCGCACCGGATGCCGATAAAATATTACGAAAGCGCGGCATACTGGTCATCCCCGATGTCCTGGCAAACGTCGGCGGTGTCACGGTATCGTATTTCGAGTGGCTCCAGAACATAGAAGGCCGCTATTGGAGCGAATTATCGGTCGATAAAATGCTTGAGGAAAGGATCTCGACGGAGACGGTGACCGTTCTTAACGTTGCAAAACGATACAATGTCGACTTACGACAGGCGGCATTCATTGTAAGCCAGGCAAGGATCGCGGATGCCGAAATAGCGCGGCGCTGGTGGCTGCGGATATACTTTGGGATATTGAAGTTGTTTGGGAAAGGCCAGCCGTATGAGGGTTACGGCGAACTTGGCCTGAACCCGGATACCGTGGAAGAGCTCCGTCAAATATATAAGGAAGAGAAGTTGTCCGAACTGATGGCGAGGAACGAGGCTCAGCATACCGGCGAAATAAATGCCAAGATTGATAATATCCACACCCGATTTAACGGCCACGGCGGTTTTGTCCTGATAAGCGGACCCAAGACGAGCGGGAAGATGATGTTTGCCAAACGCATTGCCGAGGGGCTTACGGCATTGCAGTACCGGGTCACGGGGATCGATATGGATGCCGAACTTGCAGGATATGAGGCCGGGCTCAGGCGAGACGGATACCGCGGCGATGAACTCTTTCGGCTTAAAATGGAAAAAATGAAAGAACGCATGGTGCAATTATTGGAAAAACACCGGCAGGACCCTGAAACGGTCTTTGTCCTGGAAGGAGATTATGTCTTGCGTGACGAACTATTGGACACGGATAAGGGCCTTTTAAAAGACGAGCCGACCTACGGTCTTTTTGTCAATACCGCGCCGAGCCTTAAACTCGCCGGTAACTGGCCGCTGACGTCGCTCGATCTGCGTTTCCTGCGCCATATCCTCACCTTTACGCGCATATTCAAACAAGATCCGCTGGCTATCGTACGCGAATGGCCCGAAATACGGGAACACGATCTTCGCTACGTCTATCCGACATGGAAAAATGCTGATGCCACGTTTAACAGTTACCTTTCATATGAGCTGCCGGTCTTAAAGCCGTACCTTATGCCGATCCTGAAGGAAGCACTCGGCGACGCAAAACACGAGCGGGACTTAAAGAGCATTAAGGCGATCAAACATCTTCTTTTCATTCTGCAGGGCGTGACACCCGTTGATTGGGAGCCGCCGATCCCGTCTGATTCGATCTTACGGCAATTCATTGACAAAGGATATACCCCTGAGGCTTCCCGTCCGCTTACGGTAAAACATGATAACTACGGCTTTTCCCGCGCGGTACATTATATTTCGGCTTACCGCGATAACGTGTTTATAGGAGAGCTTGCTTATGACACGGCGGCTATGCATTACCCCGGCCGTATTTATGTAAAACATCTCTCAAGCTATGACAATAACCCGGCATACGCGTGGCGTGTAAGGGAACATCTTTTGGAAGAGATGCTCAAAAAAGCCAAAGAACTCAAAAAAGACGTTCTTATCAGTTCCTTTACTGCGAACAGATCCGATATGAGGATGTATCGTTTCGCCGCCAAAAGAGCGAATGTCCCGATGGAAATCATCGATAAAGGGTTGTTGCGGCATACGGTCATTTTCAGGACTGCCCCTGCGTCTGTGGTAACTATAACTGTCCCGCCAAGCCCGGTCACTGACCAGTTTGCCGGGCAGTTCAAAAATACGCTTTTGGTGCAGCGGCATGCGGCAGACGGGCGACTCAGTACTCAAGCGCTTTTAGCCGTACGCATGAGCGAACTTTCAAAGGCCCAGCAGAAAAGAGTTGTGGAGCTTTTGCGGGAATGGTTGGGTACCTATAACGAGATGAAACGGCAGGCGAAGGGAACGGATCTGGACATGATAAAAAATGCCGGCGCCCACGTGACCGATGCAATCGAAAATGCCCAGAATATTTTATACAATCCTGACGGTTCAGAAGACCTGCTCCTGGCGCTGGGCATACAAGGGCGGCCTGAGGAGATCGCTCATATTCACGATGCCGAAATAGTAAGCGTCGAGTCGGTTATCCTCGCGATCTTAAATGACTACACAAACGAGGATAGTATACGCCTGGACTATTGGCAGAATTCTCCGTTAAACGTTATTTTCGAATATTGGCAAAACAATCCCGAACTGAAAAAACACAGTCCTTTTATTACCCAGGGGGCAGGACAAACATTAATGGCGTGGGCGATACGCATTTTGCATAACGGCGTGTATCCGGACCTTAGGGGCCGCGCGGTCGCCTTTAATGTGCGCGGGGCCATTGATACAATGGAAAAAATGGGTTTTTACAATGAATGTGACGAGGTGAATACAGGTTTCGGAAGCGATCTCGGGCCGTGGAGTTATACTCAGGAAGAAATAGCCGAGGGGCTTGGCGCAACATCCCGCAAGACCGCGAGGATCCTGCGCGATCACTCCGGAAAAGACGCTGCCGCAGAGCGCTACCTTGCCGGGTTATCGTATGCGCAGGCAGTTGCGAGTTCTCCTGTAGCTGCCGAACTCCCCAAAGACCCTGATTTTCTGCACGCCCAAGGATTCATGGATTTTCTTAAGGAGACACAAAGCCGCCAGGAAACCAAGATCTCTTTTGTTGCGCTCGGAAAAGACTGGATCGATACCTGTGTTAAAGGTTAT
>JAQURW010000264.1 GCA_028715425.1 Candidatus Omnitrophota bacterium | reverse complement strand
ATCAAGGATACTTTCACGGATCTCTTCGCGGGTACGGTCGTGCTTTAAAAGCCCCATCTTCATGATCTTGGCAACCGGCCCGGGTGTCGTATTGCACTTATCGATGGCCTCCATGATACGGTTCCGTTTTATGAGCGCAGCTATATCCTCCAGGAATTGGTCGGTATCTATCCGAGCCCGGTAGAGGTGCCACATACGTTCGATAAATATGCCCAGGGCAAGGATTGAACATAACATAATAAGCCCCATGAGCGGACCGCCTTTGACGATGAAAACCCACATTGTTTATCTCCTTTTATCGCGTTTTCGTTTTCAACAGTTCAAGCTTCTTTTGCGCCATTTCAGACTCTTTAACGTTCCGTGCTTCGAGTTTCTCGTACACCTTTATTGCCTGGTCCCATTTTTCCTGCCGCTCTAAAAGCGCGCCGCATTTAAATTCGGCGCGGCTTGACCAGAATATGCTTTTCGGATAGAGATAGGAAACCTTAAGATATTCGGCGCTTGCCCTGTCATAGTCTTTTTTTTCCTCATAAGCCTCGGCAATATCGTATTGGAGTTCGGCGTTATTATCGTTCTCGTCGGCAGTCAGGGCATTGGAAAAGCAGGCGATCGCTTCGTCAAATTTCCCCTGATTTTTATACAGCGCGCCCAATTTCTTCTCGGCGAGCCTTTCATGGCCGCTTCCCGGATATCGCGAACTAACGGTTTTGTATTCTTCAATGGCGCCCTCTTTGTCATCAAGCTCCACAAGAATATCGCCTATCTTGACCATCCCTTCCGCCGCCCAGTTTGAATCAGGATACCGTCCCGCAAGTATCCTGAATTCATCGATGGATTCTTTAAAACGGCCTTCCGCATACAGCGTCCACCCGACCCAGTACGATGCGTCGTCAGCCATAGGACTTTGCGGATAACGGTCCAGGACAGCCCTAAAGTGGCCTTCGGCCTTTTTAAAATCGCCTTTATCATAATAATACTCGCCGAACCAGAACTCTATGCCCGGCGCGACCGGCGACTGAGGATCAGCCGCCAACATATCCCCGAATTCTTTTAAGGCCTCATCCTCACGATGCAACCGGTAGTATGACCAGCCCCGGTAATACCGCGCTGCCTCGTTCAGATCCGCGCTATTGTTTCCCTTAAGGATGCCGTCGAAAACGGCTATGGCCTCGCCGTACCTGCCGTCATTATAGAGCGCCGTGCCCCACTGGACCTTTGCGCTGTCGGCAAGCGCGCTCTGCGGAAAGGCATCGACGATCGTCCGGTAGTGCCTCTCGGCCGCCCTGAAATTACCCTTACGCGTATACAGAGACCCGAGCTTATAATGGACCCTGTCGAGAAGATACGATTGCGGAAAGTTCAGGACCAGCGCCTCGAACGCGAGTATGGCGGCATCGACGTTATTCTCCTCGGATAAGATCGTGCCTTCTTCAAATTGCGCATAATCAGCCCATAGGCTGTCACCGTGTTCTTTCAGCACGCGGTCAAACGTCTTGATCGCATCTTCATATTGTTTAAGGCGTTTATAAATGTCGCCGATGCGGCACAAGGCGCCGACGACCAGTTCCTCGTTCCGCGAAACCGTTGCTGCCTTGTCGAACTCTGCTATGGCATTTTCATCTTTGCCGAGCCCGACATACGACCACGCGCGGTTATAATATACACGGTCGAGGAATTCGGTATCCGAAAAATCTTTCACGATCCGGTCATAGATATCGATGGCTTCCTGATACTTTTTTTGCCGGTAGAGGACCTCCGCGTCCCAGTATAAAGCCTCAGAGACCAGCCGGCGGTCTCCGGACTCACGGATGATCTGTTCAAAAGCGCTTATTGCCTCGTTATATTGGACGGAATTCACATACACCTGCCCTTTCGCGAATACCAGGCGGTCGAGCAGGCTGCGGTCCGTTGTCTTTTCCTGGGCGCTGTCGAAATATTCCAGGGCTTTTCTGAAATCACCGAGTTCAAGATAGGACCTCCCGATCTTATAGGCGGCCTGATTGGCCATCTCGGTCCCGGCAGCCGCATGGACAACTTCAGTATAAGCCTCGATAGCCTTATGATAATCGCCAAGGGCGAAACCAGCTTCTCCGACGAGAAAAAAGGCATTCTGCCGTTTGGGGCTCATCGGGTGATTTTCCAGGAACGCGGTCATGCGGTGCCGCGCCTTATCATACTCCCCGATACTGTACAGGCATTGCCCGATATCAAAAGCGGCTTTTATGGCAAGGTCATTTAACGGAAAATCGGTGATAAGACGGTCGAACATGTCGATCGCCATGCCGTTGGATCCTATTTCAAAACATGACCAGGCAATACCATAATAACAGGCCGGGACATACCGCGATGCCGGATACTTGTCGATCACCTGCTGATAAACGCCGAGGGCCTGGTCATAATTTTTCCCCTTAAAGGAGACTTCCCCCTGCCAGAAAAGAGCCTCGTCGGTATATTCGAGCGCATCGGGCGTCTCGGAAACGAGCTTAAACTCGTACATCGCTTTGTCCAGCTTATTCTGATAATAATATGACTGCCCGATCAGAAGGTGGGCTTTATACGTATACGGGCCGTTCGGGTCTGACTGAAGAATGGTAAATAATTTTTGTTCGGCAAGATCGTAGAATCCGTCGGCGAGCGCCTTTTGCGCAAAAATAAAATCCGCTTCTTCGTCTTGAGACGCGCCATGCACTTCTGTATAGAATATAAGGAATAGAATACTTGTAAATAATAGTATTATATGGCGCATTATGGTCATTATAGTACCATAAAGGATGGAATTGCAAGAAAATTATTACCTGAAGGTCAGATCGGAAG
>JAQURW010000083.1 GCA_028715425.1 Candidatus Omnitrophota bacterium | reverse complement strand
AAGGATAATCTGGCAGCATAAAATAAAAAAAACCATATTTAATTTATCGACAAGGCGTTCTTTCCCGAACAAATGTGAAGCAAAAAAATACGAGGAGATGAGCGGCAAAATAATAATAATTACTTGAGCAAGGTTATCCATAATGGAAAAAGTATTTAGAGTTTCTCGATAAACCGTAATATCTTTTGGCTTGTCCTGCCATCGCCGAAATCAACCGTCCCTCTCCCCCGGTGCGCTTTCCGCGCGATGCTACGTATGCGTTTTTCATCGACACCGGCCAGAACGTTCCACCCCGCCTTCACAGTCTCGCCCCATTCAGTCTCATCACGCAGGGTAACGCAGGGGACGCGGGCAAAAAAGGCCTCTTTTTGAACACCGCCTGAATCGGTGAGAATAACACCGGCGTTTTTTTCAAGCATAAGCATATCAAAATAGCCGACAGGATCGATACAACGTAACGCGCGGATAAACCGCCGGGGTATGGACAACGACCGGATCATCTTACGCGTGCGCAGGTGGACCGGAAAAATAACCGGTTTGTCGGCGGCTAACGCCGCTAATGCACGGATTATCGTGCCTAATCTTTCTTTAGAGTCCGCGTTTTCGGCCCTGTGTATTGTAGCCAAATAATAACCGCGCTCATTCAATGTCAATGCCGACAGGATGTCCGAACTTGATTGCGCAATTTTGATCGAGAAGAGATACGCATCATACATGATATCGCCGACATTCGCAACGATCGGGTATCTCTTACGATGACCGCCCGCTAGGCGCAACGTTCCATCGTTAAGGACGCAACTCATGCCTTCACGGCGCAAATTCCTGACTGCCGTAACGGTGGGGCACAACAAGAGCGATGAAAAAGTATCCGTCAAACGGCGGTTAACCTCCTCGGGCATCTTAGTATTGAAACTTCTCAGCCCTGCCTCAACATGAGCCACAGGAATACACTTTTTTGCCGCGGCGATAGCGCCCGCAAGCGTAGAATCGGTATCCCCGTACACCAGTACCCAGTCCGGCTGTTCTTTTATGAGCGCCCTTTCAATCCGGGAAATCATAAGAGCCGTTTGCCGTTGATAACGGGCAGAACCGGCTTCCAGGTGATAATCCGGCCTTGGCAGCATCAGTTCATCAAAAAATATCTTTGACATGGCATAGTCATAATGCTGTCCGGTATGGACAATGATATGTTTTAGCGCCGGAAATTTTCTTACTGCGCGGCACACGGGGGCAAGTTTAATGAACTGCGGACGGGTCCCGACGATACTAACTACTTTAATGTTCTTTTTCATGCTGAGCCACCCGACATTTTTGAGCCCTTAAATACCCTGATGAGGGAGCCTACCATGGGGATTTTAATGATAATTACGACAATAGAGTTCGCACAGCGGCAATAACATCAGCCACATCCCTATCCGTCAATTTCGGCGAAAGAGGGATCGAGACCGTCCTGTCAGATATCCATTCAGCGTTGGGAAAATCGCCGCGGCGATAACCAAAGGCCTTCCGGTAATACGGCTGCAGGTGAAGCGCAATATAATGGACGCCGACACCGATCCCGGCCCTGGTCATAGCATTCAGGAACGAATCGCGCTTACGTTTATGCGTATCTATATCGAGCAACAATGTATACAGATGATATGCGTGACGGGAATGCGCTTCGACCGGCGCAGGCAAAAATACCGGCAGATCCCTAAAGGCATCATTATATCTGTGCCATATCCTCTGCCGCTTTTTCCAGTATGCGTCTATGCGAGGTAATTGATGTATACCGAGCGACGCTTGAAGGTCGGTCATGTTATATTTATAACCGGCATAGACGACCTGATAATGCCGGTACCCTGTGTCACCGAAACGTTTCCAGGCATCCTGGCTCATGCCGTGCAAGGCGAGTATTTTGACCCGCTCGGCATAATGTTTGTTATTCGTTACGACCATGCCTCCTTCGCCGGTTATGATATTCTTAGTGACATAAAAACTGAAGCAGCCCAGATCGCCGAACATACCGGCTTTTTTCCCGTGGTATTCCGCTTCAATGGCATGCGCACAATCTTCGATGACCTTCAGGCGGTACCTGCGGGCGATCGGCATGATCCGGTCCATGGCACACGGCCTTCCGGCAAAATGCACGACAATGACGGCGCGGGTCTTCCGGGTGATCTTTTTTCTGAGATCGTCGGGGTCTATATTCAGGGTATCACGGCAGCAATCGGCAAACACCGGGACCCCGCCAGCGTGGATAACAGCATTGGCCGTAGCGGCAAACGTCATCGCCGGTAAAATGACCTCATCGCCCGGCGCGATATCCAGAGCGGCCATGGAAAGATGGAGCGCGGCAGTACATGAATTCAGGCTTACCGCATAACGGGTGCCCTTATAGGCACGGAACATCTCCTCGAAACGGCGGACCTTAGGCCCGGTCCCTATCCAGCCGGACCGTAAAGAATCGACGACCTCATCGATCTCGGGTTGTTCGATGCGGGGAGCCGCAAAGGTTAAAAATTTTTTCCTCATACAGAGACGATCTTACCCTTTTGGAGTTTATAGGCAAGCCCGCAGCGGAGGCATTTCGTTATTTTTTTTGCCGTCATCTTTTTTAACGGCACGCCGCAGGTACACACCCAGCCGGTCTGACGGGCAGGCACCCCTATAACAAGGCCATAGTCAGGCACATCCTTGGTAACGACAGCGCCGGCCCCGATAAAAGCATAACGTCCTACGGTGACACCGCAGACGATAGTGGCATTGGCGCCGATACTGGCGCCTTTTTTCACCAGCGTAGAAAGGAACTCGTCCTTACGCTCTATAAATGCCCGCGGCGTAAAGACATTGGTAAACACCGCAGAAGGGCCGCAAAAAACATCGTCCTCGAGGGTTACCCCCTTATACACCGATACGTTATTTTGAATTTTTACGTTATCCCCGATGCTGACGCCGGGGCCGATACTGACATTTTGAGCGATAACGCAGTTCTTTCCTATCGCCGAGTCTTTCAGAACATGGGTAAAATGCCATATCCTGGTGCGCTCGCCTATCGTGACATTGTCGTCGACACACGCGCTCGGGTGGATCATAACCCCGTCGGAACGGGTTGACGTACGTGCTGAATAATTTTTCATGGATTCTTCGGCCTCCTCCAAAACCTGTAAAACCCGCAAGCCCTCCTCGCCGTCTGTCTTAGGCGTCGAGCGTGTTTTAAGGCATTCGATAAAATGCGTCAGTTCCTCCCTCAACGGTTCCCTGAATTCAATCGGCACCGGATTACACTCAGCCTTACGCGCCACCGGGACCTTGCCGTTCTCCCATTCTATACGGTGAGGATATATAAAAAGCTTCTCAGTCGTCATGTCGTCAAAAACAGCCATTGCCTTCGACCCGACGACAACCAGCTTTTGCTCTTTAAACGGATGGAGCCAGCTCACGAATATATGCGCCCGGATCTTTCCGGGGAACCGGAGGACCGTCAGGGTAACGTCATAGATACCCTTACTGACATAACTTGCCCCAAAACTTTCGACCGACACAGGTTCACTGCCCAGGAGCATCAGTATAACGGAGATATCGTGCGGGGCAAAGCTCCAGAGTATGTTTTCCTCGACCCTCAATTTACCGATGTTCAGACGGTTCGAATAAATATACTGTACTTCGCCCAATGCCCCTTCAAGGATCATCTGCCGCAATTTGATGACCGCCGGATGATACTGCAGAATATGGCCGACCTGAAGGATACGCCCTTTTTTTGTGGCAAGTCTGAGGAGCTCTGCGCCTTCTTTCACGCACAAGGCAAGCGGCTTCTCGACAAACACGTCCTTGCCGGCTGCCAGGGACTGTTTGACCAGATCATAGTGGGTCGCCGCAGGTGTGGCAATGACCACAGCCTGCGCGGCAGGATCCCCCATAACAGACTGCACGTCACCGGTAAAGGTAATCGTGGGATATTCCTTTGCGCGCGCGTCGAGAACGGCTTTGGAAACATCGCACGCCTTCGCGAGGACCCCCATGTCATGGAGGTTACGCAGGATATTCTTACCCCAATAACCTAATCCTATTATGCTGACTTTTATTTTCACGCTATTTCGTCGTCCAGCCGGATCCGGTCTCTATAGGCGTCCCTTGAGGAGCATCTGATTGTAACCGTTTCGCATAAAGTTTCTGGACATCACTCACCGATGTGCCGTTCTTTTCGGCAACAAGGTTATATATCCCCTGCCGGTCGGCATTCTCCGCCTGGACCAGCTGTCCGGCCGAACTATCGCCGCTTCCCCTTATTTCGACCAGTCCGGCCTTATTTTCTCCGATGATGCCCTTTGCTTCCGCTTGCGTAAGAGCGCTATAACGGTCGCGCCTTTTTAAGGCGAGCTGTTCGATCTTTGTCTGGATATCCTCGGCATAGGCATCTGCCATCAGGCAGTCCAGCATACTGACCGGTTTATTCTGAACAGCGGCAGCCGGACTATTGCCGGACACGATGTTTTCAATGCTGTCGATATCCTTCTCAACATGCTGGTAAACATCGACCCTCATCGCGATATCGACCTTGATAGGGTCCTTGGGCGCCTTGACCTGCACCGACGCGCAGCCGAGGCCAACGACACCGATCACGATCGCCAAAAGCATTATTTTTTTCATTTTCCCTCCTTGATTATCCCCATATTATGCAGCACAATCTCAAGATCACGTTTACCTGCTTCCCCTTCCATGTTCGCACCGACTACAATGTTATCTCTTTGAAGACCGATGCGGGCACTGGCACTATTATAATGGTATTTCCTGAAACTATCCATAATAATAGTGATATCCTGTTTAGAACGGTCAGCGATATCTTTAAGAATCGCATCATCCGTAATAGTCAGATAGCCCCCCGGTACAAGGCTTGAAAAATCGCCTTCCAGGACCGTCAAGCCTTGCACGGTCCCTTCGGCCCTTACTGATCCCCGCGCTTCGCCTTCAAGCTGAAATTTCTTCCCGAGATCAAAATCAGAGACAATACGGCCAAGGTCGATGCGATTACCCCTGGCAATAAGGCGAAACGCAAATAGCCGGTTAATATCCAATTCAAAGGTGCCGTTGAGACCACCGCCAAACAACGATGCCCTGAACGGGGTCACGAGAAGCGTATTCTGCCTTATAAAAGCGTTTCCGCGGACCTTCTCAAGGGCCGCTTTTCCAAAGGCAAGGGTATCCGCCCGCACCGTCCCCCGTTCTGCAGACGAAGGTATCGTCGCATATCCGCGGCGGACCTCGAATAACCCGACCTTTAGCTCCTCTACCCTGGCGCGCAGGCCGGTCAACGTCCGGCCTCTCGACGATATCCCGCACGATACGGTAAGATCAGCCAGGCAGTCTGCCGCGCGGATGTTAATACGCGCATTTCTGACATCCGCCTGAACATCATGACTGATTAAAGAACCCGGGGCATATTTGAAAATAATTTCATCGCATCCGATATCATAAAGGTTATCCCTGCGTACACATATACCCGATAATGAAACGGATGAAAGGGGGACGATACTGCACCGCTTAATGGAAACGGAACTCCCGGGAAGCATATGCCGAATATACCGTACCGCAACAAAACGCACGGCCGGCTCTCCCGCATAATACAGACATGCGCATAGAGTCGTGACCGCCAGGATCATGTTAAGGAGATGTCGTCTCATAGTAATAATAAAAGGCCGGAAAAAAGATGCCCGTTACCAGTAGATATCCCGGAACTGTTTGGAGTAACGTTTTATCCATTCCGTCGAAGCTTCTTCAAAAGAGATGTCGCGGTTGACCTCTAAGCTCCACAGCTCGCGGAATTCGCTGATGCGATACAGCTGCTCGACGACCTTTGCCTTAAAGGCATCGCGGCCGCGCATAAAACACACCCCTACGTTATACATATCGTGGGCATCCGATCTATCGCAGCGTACGACCTTGGCAGGCAGATCAAAGACCTTGTTCTGGAACGGCATGTGCGCCACGATACGCGAATTTATCTTGAGCGGTATCTCGCTCATGAACAAGAGCCCCCCTTTACTGATATTAAGGGTTTTTGAGCGTTTTGCGCCGTTCAGTTTTTTTTCATCAACGACCCTATACGTCAAAGGGAATGACACGGGATGCCGGATGAACCGCCTTCGTTCTTCGATAGGCACTATGCCATAGCGATCTTTTTTATTTTTCATGATTCGCTCCGTCGGTTGCTGACGTTCCTCCGCCTTCGATCAATGTCTGTCGCCGCCTCAATTTAAGGATATGCCGTACACGCCGTTTCATGATATCCGCTCGGTCTTCCCTGGTAATAAAAAAAGGGAATTGTACGAATTTTTTCCCGCGTCCCCCGGTAATCTTGATCGTCTTTTTTTTAGTCATGTAGTTACGCTTGGTGCTGAAAAAATCATAGCATTCCCTGACAACGGCGTCAATCAAAATTACGCCGCGACACTGTCAGGGTACGGTTCTTTACGGTATATTCACTATGAAAACGCTGCGGCCTGAGGATTACATGCTGACGTTAACCTGGAAGACTTCACGCACCGGCTGGGTATCGAAGAAAGGGGTCATCTTACTTAAGGTGGTGTAATAATAGCCGGTCGACTCGCTCTCAAGGGCGCTTTCTTCGTCTTCCCAGATGGTAAGAATAACTATTTTCCCGGAATGCGGTTCGGTAAGATACACGGCCTTTTTAAAGCCCCGCTGCTGTTTGGCCGATAAAATGATCGTCTCCTTAAAAAAATGCGCCATTTCATCCAGTTTTGCCACATTAACAAAAACCGTGGTCATCCGCGCAAACATAGTGCCCCCCGGGTTCTCGAAGCGTTAAGTAAACCAGAGACCGACGATAACCGTCCGGTCATTTTCCTTCGACAAAACGATCCGCAGAAAAAACTCGGTCTTTTCGGCATGTCCTTTGTATACAGCGACGGTATTGTTCTCCTGTGTTATAGAACTTAAAAAATCCGTCGATTGTATCGTCCCGAATAACGGGAATAGCGTTTTACGCTGGGCGTCAAATTTAAATTGGGGAAATTCCTTGAACATTACCTCGCCGAAATAAACCGCCATTTTAGAATAGTTATTGGTATTAAAACTTTCCACGACCGCCTGGATAACGGGCTTGACCGCCCTCTCGACTTCATTCTGATTTACGGCGATAGGGGCCGCATGGGCCGCACTGCCGAAACCCATTATCGCGCCCAGCACCATAACCGTCATGATATTCTTCATGGAGATCTCCTCTTATTCCGCAGGATTCCGCAGATTGAAATACTCTTTGACATCAACCCGTGTAAAAAAATAAACAAACATGATCTCATAAAACGTAAAAAGCGCCGCAAAGAAAACATAGGCGGCTATCATATCGCTCTCGTTGAACGATACGCGGCCGGCATTCGCCGCATAGATCCCTTTTAAATTCTTAAGGACACGCGGCGTTACCAGAAGGCCCGAGGCAAGGCTTATCAGAACAAAAACTACCGACGTCCTGCGTGCCCAATCCTCGAGGCGCACCATTCTCATGCCGCACAATATGCTCATCATACCGTACAGAATGCCGAAACCGTACAATGCGACGATCAGCGTCTTCGGAAAACCCGTCATCATGCCGGTAAATTCGCTAAAATTCGAATAACTGAACAAATTAAGTATACCATAGATTACGAGAATAATTGCCAGGAACCGGATTTTTTTATAGGTCATGACCGTGCCGCCCTTCTCGTAATGATACCGATAACAGTCAGTATGCAGCATATGCCCAGAAAGGCATTGCCATACAGCGTATAGACGGTCCGCCGCATCACCGGATATATCGAACCTACCGCGTAGCCTGCTACAAAGGTTTCTTCGCCGTTTTTTTTGATTGCGGTCTTTATGGCGCCGTTCTGATTGATAATGCAGGACACCCCCGTATTGGCGGCACGCACCAGCGGCACCCTGTTCTCGACGGCGCGGAATACCGACGCCGATAAGTGCTGAAAAGGAGCGCTCGTCTTGCCAAACCACGCGTCGTTGGTAATATTCACCAGGAACAGAGCCCCGCGGTTGACAAATCCCCGCGCGATATCGGGGAATATATCCTCGAAACAGATAAGAACGCCGAAATCGTTAAACCGTATTTCCCTCATGATCCGGTTGTCTTCGCGTTCCGTCGTTACGGATCTGATCTTAAACAATGTCCAATCCTGGCCGAAATTAAAATCACCGATGGGTTTATCGATAAGGGTGCGGAACCAGCTCACATACCGGTCAAACGGTACGTATTCCCCGAACGGTACCAGATGCATTTTATCATAACTGGAAACGATCTGCCCTTCAGGCGACATGAGATATGCGCTATTATAATATTTCCCTTCTTTTTCTTTGATCGCGCCGGCCAGAAGACAGGCCCCGCTTGAACGTGCTACCGCACTTAAACGTTCCATGGTCTCATCGTCGCCGTCCAGCACATCGGGAACTGCCGTTTCGGGCCACATGATAATATCGGGCCCGGCCGTGGCAGCCTGTTCACTAAGATCGCAATAGGTATTGACAATGGACCTTTTATAATTGGGGTCCCATTTTCTATCCTGCGGGATATTTCCCTGAATAATACCGATAGAAACAGGCTTGGCAGAATACGGCTGGCGCAAGTTCCAGAAACCGTAAAACAAAGTAAATACCAGAAGCGCGCAGCATACGGACGCCTGAAGCCACCGGTCGCCGGAGCGTTTAAAAAAATGGGTAAATATGAGAACATTGACCGCAACGATGAGGAACGAGACCCCGTAAACACCGGTAATATCGGCTATTTGAATGACCTTAAGGTTCAAATACTGCGAATACCCTAAAAGCGCCCACGGAAAACCCGTTCCAAGATAGGTCCTGATGCCTTCGGTGAGGACCCACAGGCCCGGCACGGCAACAATATCCTGGACAGCCCCGGTGATCGGATAAAGGGAAAATATCGCGGGCAGCAGAGCCAGGATAAGCACTAAACCGACCGCACCCGGCACACTGACATTGACAAGCCAGTAAAGGATGCCGCCGAAAAATACAACGCCGAAACAATATCCGACAAGAAAGCGACCTTTCGGCCCGCAACCGTCAAGGGCGATAAAAAGCGGGACGAGGCCGCACCAGGCCAGGAACTCATAATTTAACGAAGGATGCGCCGCGACGAGAAGGAACGCCCCCGAAACGGCAAGGATGATACGATACCACACTCTTACATTCCGCAACATTTTTTATATTTCTTGCCGCTTCCGCAGGGGCACGGCTCATTACGTCCGACCTTGGGAGATATCCGTTTGATGGTCTCGATCGGCAATGTTTCGCGCTCTTCCGGTGCGGGTGGGTTTTCCATCTCAAGGGGGCCGTGGGCAAGGCTCGAGAACTCCTCATGGACCATACGGCTTTTATCGATATTAAACACCTGCCTGACGGCCTGTTCTTCGATCACAAAACCTTTAAAGATATGCTCGACGACCTCCCGGTCGATAGTCTCGATAAGGTCCTTGAACATGCGAAAGGCCTCCCGCTGGTATTCGATCAACGGGTCCATCTGTCCGTATGCGCGCCAGTTGATCCCCTCGCGAAGCTGGTCGATACTAAAAAGATAATCCTTCCAATTCATATCGATGACCCTGAGTACGATCATCCGTTCGATCTGGCGCAGACGATCGCCGCCTCCTCCGACAGCCTTCTTACGGCGCCGGTATTGCTCCTGCGCCATCTCAAAAAGCCTTTCGGCCAGTTCTTCGCGGCTCAAATGCTCGAGGTCCTCCCTCTTAACGGGGATAAACAATGTCATGAACATTTTCCGGGGAAGTTCGTCGATAAATCCTTCGACATCATAGTTCTCGACCCATTGTTCGATGAGCGACTTAATGCTGTCTATGATCTCGCCTTCGGCATCTTCGCTCTGGATGAGATTCCGGCGGCGCGCATAGATCATTTCACGCTGCTGGTTCATAACATTGTCATATTTCAATAGATGCTGGCGTATCTCGAAGTTCTGCATCTCGACACGCTTCTGGGCCGTGCCTATGGCCCGTGTGACCAGGGCATGCTCGATCTCCTGGCCTTCCTCCATGCCGAACCTTTCCATGATGGTCTTGATACGGTCGGAGCCGAATATCCGCATCAGGTCGTCCTCAAGGGAAAGATAAAATTTGCCTGCGCCGGGGTCGCCCTGGCGGCCCGAGCGCCCGCGCAGCTGATTGTCGATG
>JAQURW010000082.1 GCA_028715425.1 Candidatus Omnitrophota bacterium | reverse complement strand
AAAAAGGCGGTAAACACTTTCATACATGTCCAGATAGCAGTTAAAACGGGAGAAGGCTTCCCACTCGGCCACGGTCCGTATGTTCGCGCGTATCCGGGCCCACAGCTTGCCGGTTGACGGCGGAAGGTCAAAGCCCTTTTTAAGCGGAAAATCCGCGTGATGGAAAAATGTCGACAACGACCCTATGTCGAACGTGTCTTCGTTCTCGTTCACGAACTTTTCCAGCGCCGTCACGAACATCTGTTTGGTCCCTTCAGGGAGGCTGCCGAGAAGGCGCCGGCCGAGGTCCAGGGTCCGGCGTTTCTTCGCGATAATATCCCTGGCCCCTTTTTTCTCCTTGATGAACGACCCGCCGTAGGTATTGTTGACCAGAAATAACGACGCTAAAAGGGACACCATATCCCTGCGCGGGAACCACCCCTCTTTATTTTCCACAAAAAGATACTGCTCAAGAAAATCGTCGATAACGCCGCTGACACCGTCATCCTCCGCCATGGCATCAAGAAGGCTGTCGAGCGAGTATTCGATATAGTCGGCAAAACGGTCCTCCAGGGCAAAACTCGACGACAGGCCGACCTCGAGGGCGCATCTCATAAGAAGGGCGTTTATAAAACTGTCGATGGTCTGCACGTGAAAAAAATTATAATTCCGTATGATATGATCGACCGCATCCGAAGCCCGCCCGGCGGCACGTTTCTTATCGACGGGAAGCGCAGGCATCCCCTCCACGTCCAGGCCCAGGGCCATCCGTTTCAGGAGATCCAGGATCCGTTCTTTCATTTCAAGGGCTGCCTTATTGGTAAACGTGATGGCAAGGGCGCTCCGGACAGGATCGTGTTCGGCAGTGATGTCTTCGGCGAGTATACATTCGATATAACGGCGGGCAAGCGCGTACGTCTTGCCGGAACCGGCAGATGCCTGAAGGCTCAGGATAGCGGGGCCCGGGTCGGGATTAAGCGGTTTTTTTTTCATGTCTCCGCAAAGAGCTGACGGGTGCTGACCATAAGGACATACCCCGCGCATATGCCGACGACGGCGCCGGCTATGACGTCGGTCAGATAATGCACTCCCAGGTATATCCTCGAAAGGCCGACGAGTGCCGCGAAAGGATAAAAATATTTCCCCTTGCCGAAACGGAAGGTCAAAAGATACGCTGTCATAAAGGCGAACGCCGTATGTCCCGACGGGAATGAAAACCCCGACGCCGGCACCATGGCATGAACATCCGGAAAGGTTACGAACGGCCGCAGCCTGCATACCGACTCTTTAATCATCCCTACCAAATGGTAGGTAAGCGTCATGCCCGCCAGGATAAGTATGGCCGTCATCTTGTCCTTCCGGTTCCTGGAAAGCAAAAGGAAAAGCGCCAGGAGCGTAAGGGTAACGCCCTCGGCCGAACCGCTTATGAGCGGCATGGCCCAGTCGCATCCTTTATTATTCAGGATAAATTTGATACCCAGCCCTATCTGATGGTCTAAATGGTCAAGCATCAGGCGCCTAAGCCCCAGATATCTTTGGCATATTCACGGATCGTACGGTCGCTGGAAAATTTCCCGGCATTCCCGACGTTAATGATGGCCTTTTCGGTCCACGCGGCCTTATTGGCGTACAGTGCGGATACCGCATCCTGCGTTTTACCGTAGTCATCGAAATCAGCGCACAGGAAATACGGATCGCTCCCCCGCAGATTATCCACGATGGCCTTAAAAAGGCCGGGATCGACGGGCGAAAAGAAATTGCTGTCGATAAGATTTACGATCTCCGCGAGGGCAGGAGAATTGTTGATATATCCGCCCGGGTTATACCCGCGGCCGCGCAGTTCCTCTATCGCGGCGACCTTAAGCCCGAAAAGGAATATATTGTCCCTGCCGACCTCTTCGGCCATCTCGATATTCGCCCCATCGTAGGTACCGATCGTAAGGGCGCCGTTCATCATGAACTTCATGCACCCCGTTCCCGATGCCTCGGTACCCGCCGTCGATATCTGCTCCGACAGGTCGCTCGCCGGGAAGATCCGTTCGGCCAGGGATACCCGGTAGTTCTCGAGGAATACGACCTTGAGCCGGTCCCTGATCGCCTTATCCCTGTTGACGACATCGGCGACACTGTTCATGAATTTAATGATCAACTTCGCCATCGCATATCCGGGCGCGGCCTTACCGCTCACGATAAACGTCCGCGGCTGGACCCCGGCCGAAGGGTTCTTCTTGAGCTTAAGGTATTCAGCGATGATAAAAAGCCCGAAAAGAAGCTGCCGTTTATACTCATGGATCCGTTTTATCTGGACGTCGAACATGGATTCGGGGTCCACCATGATGCCGGTACTCTTAAAAATAAAATCCGCAAAGTGTTTTTTATTCTCGATCTTGACATCCTGCCATTTTTTTCTGAACGAGGCGTCCTTTCGGTAAGGCAATAGTTTTTTAAGGTCGCTCGTCTCTGTCACCCACTTGTCGCCTATGACGCTCGTAATAAGGCCTGCAAGCTTCATGTTGGCTTTCGCAAGCCAGCGGCGCGGGGTGATGCCGTTGGTTTTATTGTTAAAACGTTCGGGAAAACATTCGTAAAAATCCCTGAATATCTTTGTCTTGATCAGCTCCGAATGGAGCGCCGAAACACCGTTGGTCGAGTGGGTACCGATCATCGCGAGGTACGCCATGCGTATGCGTTTAGGGTCACCCTCCTCAATAATGGATACGCGCCGCAGCCGGTCGACATCGCCGGGGAAACGGATCGCGACGCTCTTCAGGAAATGCATATTGATCTCATAGATGAGCTGCATATGGCGCGGCAGGAGTTTCTCGAACATCGGGATAGGCCAGGTCTCAAGGGCCTCGGGCATGACCGTATGGTTGGTATAGGCAAAGGTCCTCACGGTAATATCCCATGCGGTATCCCATTCAAGCCCTTCCTCGTCCAGGAGTATCCGGAGGACCTCAACGATCGCTATGGACGGATGGGTATCGTTCAGCTGGATAGCCACCTTATCCGGAAATGCCCTGAAGTCCGAGTTCTCGACTTTAAAACGGCGTATAATGTCCGCTATGGAAGCCGCGGTGAAAAAATACTCCTGTTTAAGCCGCAGTTCGCGGCCCTGGCTCATGCTGTCGTTGGGATAGAGGACCTTTGAGATATTTTCCGAAAAGACCTTGCTGTAGACCGCCTTTTCATAGTCGCCGTCGTTAAAATACCTGAAGTCGAATTCCTCGCTGGACCTGGCCGACCAGAGGCGCAGGGTATTGACGATATCGCTTTTATATCCGACGACCGGGATGTCGTAGGGCGTCGCCAGGACGTCCTCGGTATCGACCCATTTCATCCTTGTCCGTCCTTCCCCGTCGGTATACGAGTAGGTCCTGCCGCCGAACCGGACTTTCGCGGTGTATTCCTGCCGCTGGAATTCCCACGGGCTTCCGTTACTTAACCATTTATCCGGATATTCGACCTGGTAACCGTTGACGATCTTTTGATTAAAGATCCCGTAGTCATACCGTATCCCGTATCCGTGGGCCGCTATACCCATGGTCGCCATGGAATCGAGGAAACACGCGGCAAGACGGCCCAGGCCGCCGTTGCCGAGGCCTGCGTCGGTCTCGCAATCGCGCAGTTGCTCCAGGTCAAACCCCATTTCATCCATGGCCTTTTTCACCTCGTCCCACAATCCGAGGTTCATGATATCGGTGCCGAGCAGGCGGCCGATCAGGAATTCCATCGAAAGGTAATAGACCCTTTTGACATTTTGTTTGTGGTACCCCTGCTGGGTGTCGATCCACCGCTCGATGATCCGGTCGCGCACGGCGATAGCCAGGGCCATGTAGTCGTCGTTCAGGGTCGCGGTATATTTATCCTTGGCGAGGGCGTATTCGCGTTTTGAGAGGAATGAGCGCTGTATGCCCTCTTTGGTCATGTATTTATAAACGTTAACCCATCCGGTTTGCGTCTTCTTTTTTGCCATAAGAACCTCCTGAATTTTCGCGAAGCGGAAATTCATCCCGAGGTTGCGACCTTATGGAAGCAACCGAGGGGCGTATTTTAATTGTATCATAAGAATGGGATTATGCAAGGGCAGAGGTTAAAACTCCCCCGTACCCCCTCTTTAATAAAGAGGGTGAGTGTGGGGGGGGGGGGGTTCTGTTATGCTGATGTTATAAATGTCCTCATAAGCCTGTTCAGGCGCGGAAGGTCATCGGGAAGTCTTTCGATGGGCGGAAGAATATAGATGAATTTTCGGGCGAATTCGCGGGGGTCTGTCTCAAAAAGTTTCAGCAGTGTATCATAACGATTTTCATTGCCTGTTTTCCCGGTCGCGCCGAGGGCGGCATAGATATGAAACAAGGTCGGTATGACCCGTAAGCGGTCTATGTGCAAGGCGCGGAGAGCCGCGATAAGCCCTTCGATCTGGCGGAAATCGCCGGCCGCGCCCTCAATGACCAGCGCCTTGATCGCCGGATCGCTGATCGCTGCAAGCCGGGCATAATCATTGGTGGCAACGTCGATAACGGCGCCGGGATGTTCATGGTGGATCTCTTCGAGGACTTGCGCAAGCGTTTCATGCGCCTTGACGAACCGTATACGCTCCCGGCTCTTACCGTCGTCCAGATCCCTGTTCATATTTTGAAAATACGGCAACTGTTGAATGTCAATCATACCATGATCAATGACATGCCACATGATCTTTTGAGGCGGTATCGCAGGCTCCAGACGTTTATTTATTTCGTGGATGACCGTCATCTTTACGAACTCCCGGACCGTCGGGATATCCTGTTCATCGATCGCCGTCCTTCGCAATACCGGCAAGGCATCCGCCCTGTCCTCTGGCATCCTCATGTCGCAGGCAGCATTGATGAGAGATTTTGTAACGTTGATCGCTTCTATCCTTCGGGCTTCTTCCTGAAGAGATGTTGTTGTTTTCCAATCCTCGATAAAAGCTTTCCGTCCCTCCATCATATCCGTAAAACAATATCTGCGTATCTTCCCTTCAACCGGCGAACATATCCCTGCTTCCGACAATATTTTATAAAACTTTTCTTCATCCTCGGATACCGGCATGCCGCTTCGGCTTGACATCGCATCCAGCATTGCATCATCATTTTTAATAGTCTCAAGACATTCCGCCGGTGACGTTGGCCGTGATCTCGCCGGAGTGGCTGCGGGATTTCGCAGTTTCTCTTCCCTTGTTTCGAGCCGCGCCAATTCACCGATGGTCTTCGGCACGGGATTTTCGAATAGTGCATCGTGAACATACAACGTTCGAGACGACTCAAGGTCTATCGGCAGCTCTTCCGAAACACCCGCAGCCTCCAGCAAACGGGCTATTACTATCAAGTCGTCATGGGCCCTTCCAAAGTTGTCCGGGTTATCGGTCAAGTGATGAAGTTCTATTGTGTCTATTTGTTCAATCCTTCGAATATTCTGCTGCAAAGAGCCCCGTATCGCATATTCCCGAAATTCGGGATTTCTGCCTAACATATCTCCATGTACAGTGCCCGTCACTATTTTAACGGTACCGTCTTCGACTTTCGCGATGAACAAAAATGCGTTTCCTTCCCGGCGGGCAGATCGTATCCTTTCGGCCAAGGCGTCCGGGGAAACTTCCTGGTTATCCAGATTAATTTTGAGTTCCTGAGTTTTAAAAAAAACAGGGCCGGCATCATGAGCGCTCAAAGTGCCCGGGTCAAGCCCGTCTTTTGCCAGATAATCGGCAATTATTTGCGCGATCTTCTGAACATCATCTTCGGGCAATGCGCGATGCTCCCCTCTCAGCACACGAAGGGCGCTGCGGGCGTTCAATTCGACCATGAAACCTACGCCGTTACAGATAATAGCGCCATGGTTGCCCATATGTTCCAGAAATGGGGTAACCGGCCGGGGCCTGTATTTAAGATCGATCGCGATGACACCCGGTTTTACCTTAAAATCGATATCGGCTATCGGAGATATATCTTTTTTCTCATCTTCCGGCTTCGTCGCGTCTATGATAATATCCGCTTGCTCGATCATATTCTTTAACGACGCTCTGTCCGATGCAGGGATCAGGCCTATTTCACAGGCTTCGCCCGCATTTCCCCTGAGTTTTTCCTCGAAGGCACGGGCAGACGGCAGATATTTATCAAGTTCCGTAAAATAAACGCTCCCGGCATTTTCTTTTATAAGCTGGTCGGCAACAGCCCTTCCCGACGCGCCGTTTCCACCGAGAATGACGATCCGTTTATGAGCAAAAAGCCCCTTCCCTAAAAGCTTTTTGTACCAACTCGCCCATGCCTCGCCGTCTTCATTGCCCCCGCAGACTTCCTGCCGCGCGTTCTTAAAAACAAAGTCAAACCCGTTCCCGGTTTCGCCTGCCGTTATCGTGACAGGCTTTTGTCTCCAGGCCAGATACTTTTCGACATCCGTCTTAAACGGGGCCCCGGTGTCAAAACCGACAAACCGGTCGTCGCTCAGGAATAGATCCAGCAAACGGTAGAGTTTCGCCTTATCCTCTTTTTTTATTTCGTAGGGAAGATAGACAATATCGGCTTGTACTGAGTCATGCTCGAATATCTCGTTGAACTGGCGATGCGTCGTCGTTCCGCCGTCCTTTCCTATATTAAGCCCTTCTCCTATGTGAAGCGCAAATTTAACGTTCGCATTAAACCGGTCACTACGCTCGACAATAGCGGCATTCTGCCGCAATTCTTCCATGATCGTAAGTGGCTGAGAAGGGTTCTCAGGCGGAGAGTGTCGGTTACTTTCAATAAACTCCCGCACGTAATCCAGCTTCGCCTCACGAGTCCCGAAAATACTCAATATCGCCGGATTGTTTTGGTCCAGTGTCAGCATAAGAGATTCGACATCGTCATAAAACTGCGGTCGTGATTGAAGCAATAGGAGAATGCTCTCTTGACGGGATTGCTCATCCATCCGACTGAAATGTATGGCCTCCCCAAACGCTTGTGTATCAATGCATTTTTTGGCTATGACTTTATCCAAGGTCCCCTGTAACGACGCGTGCCGGCCGAACCGTTTCGCTTTCAGGAACGTCATCGTTTCTTCCGGCGTCTCGAATTTCACAGCGTCGCGTTTTCCCTGCAGTTTCTTATACCCGTTATTAGCGAACTCGAAAGCGTCTGCCATAAGAAGACAGGCAAGCATATCCTGTCTTTCCCGGGATTGCGTAGCGAGTTCGTTATCGGAAGAAGGTGCCATATGGTTTTCGATCGTATAGCGCACATCATCGTCAACGATTATGCCGGCGCGGTCTAAAACCATCAAAGAATTGATCGCATGGTTAAGGAACGGGACCAGCTCTCTTTGACGCTCCGTAAGCTCGACTCCTTTGTCCGAGAATTCCTGTACAATCGATTCATGCGTCCTGTGGTCGCAGACGATCTCATTCTTTCTTGCCAAGGCAAACAGCTCTGTCAGTTCAGCGTCTTCTTCCGGAACACCCAGCGCCCCGCCGATATCGTGGGCAAGACACGCGGCATGGAGTTTTTTCATAAACGCGCTGTCTTCACCATACCCGAGCGCACGGGCAAAGAGTCTGGCAAAGTTCCAATCGGCCTGCATATGCCTGGTCAGTTGCGTATAGCGGGCATCGACAAGGGCAAATATATCTTCTTTTGACATCGTAAGGAGCTCGCGAGTACCGGCAAAATTATTCCTTCCTGTCTCCTGAACAGGGAGCGGCGTCCGGAACGGCCGGTATTCGCTCGTCGCATCAGACCAGTCGACGGTCACCTTTAACCGCAGTCCGTTTTCATCTTCAATCACACCCGGATAAATCGGCCGCGCGGCGCGGCAGACCACACCGGTAGAAGATACCGTCATAAACCGATACGGCCGGTCGTCGAGAGGGGTACGTACAAAATCAAAAGAGATGCCGGCAAATCTTGACTTAAGATGATCTACGGCTTCTTTAAGGCTTATCCGCTCGCCATCGCCGGGCAGGTCCGTTTCATCCAACGGCCTTCGAACAGAAACGACACATTCAAAGCTTTCAGGTGATTCACTCTGTTCCAAAAGCCAGGTCATAAACGTGCGAAAATCTTCGCTCCGCCGATCGCTGTTAAAATGATAGGCAAAAAGGTACGGTACACCCCCAAGCACAATTCTCCCGGCAGCGCCGTCGCATTCCTGTAAAAACTGCGTACCTAAAACATCCTCTTCATGGTCATGCCGCACCAATATCGCATCTGCGACATGACAATCGGCTATCTTTCCTTTAACGTTACCCGTCGTTTTCTGACTAAATCCTTTCCATACCAGTCTGTCTTTAAATATTCCGAATCGGTAAGACCCCGACCTTGCTTCGGCAATATTCACTACACGGTCCTGATTATGGTCCTCCCCGGCAGGCGTTATTATATTCGAATCGAAGGCCCCTGACAGCCCCGTAAGGGCTTCTTTATAATTGGCATAATTAAAATGTTCGAAATAAAGCGCGTCGAGCCTGCGCGCCTCGACTTCGTTATCGGATAAATCTATGCTCCAATCTTTTACCGAATATGTCTTCACTTTAGTGTCATATTTGTAATGAGTACATACAATGCTATCCACAGAGACGATGAGATCTCCGACTATGCCGCCCGGATTATGCGCATCGCTCCTTACAAGGTGCGGCAGAAGTTTAAAATCCATCCCTCCGACTTTCGCCTTAAGTGACGCGGCCGTCAGGGCATCTGTAACCGGTAAGCCGATTCGATTGTCGCCGTTTAAGTCAAGTTGTACGCGAACATCTTTGAACCCTTTTGAAGCGAGCATGTTGAGTATATATATTATTTCTTCGTATACAAGAAGCGGCCTGTCCTTGCGCCCCATCAAATGTGCCAAACCAAACCACTCAAAACCTTCAGCGTCGACTGCCTTGACAACGAATCCCGTGCACCCCTCGACATTGACCGTGGCCAGAGATTTTACCGACGGATGATCTGACCGCACCATTACAAACTGGTCCATATCAACGACCGCTGTATTGCCCCGATCGCTACGGGGATCGTTCACCAACGGCAGTACATCGATGCCCCGGGCTATGCCCTCTCCGGAAAGCACGCTCTCGCAGACATCGTGCGCAATGAGCCGCGCATCATCGTCGGGCCGCGCTATGCGGCCGGTTTTCCCGTTGGTATGAAGCTGATAAAGAGCCGTACCGTAAATACCCGCTTCTTCATCGGTCGGCTGTCTACCCGGCCTACCCCAAAGATCATCATAGCGTATTTCCGGCATCACGGTCGTTGCCGGGGCGGGGATGGACGCATCTTTTTGCGTTACCTGATGTATATTCCGGACAGCGGCCGGATTTTTTACCATAAGCACCCGATCGCTTTCAGAACCCGGCGGCGTAAAATCGACGGCATCTATCCCGCAGATCCTTAAGAGCAGGTCATAGATATACCCTGACGGGATACTGATATTGAAATCACCGAGTTTTTTCAGCTCCGGCATCTCGTCCTGCACGAACCGTTCGACGAGACGGTATGCCGTCCGGATACCGGTCTCCTGTATGACGGTGCCGTTAAAAAGCATCTCCAGATACGCGACCCCGCTGATCCTGTCGCCTTGATACTGTCCAGTATAGACCCACAGGCTCCTTCCCTTGCCGTTATCGTCGAGCCGTTCCCAGTCGAATCGTTGTTTTTCGACGATCGCGGAGGCGTCCTTGTAACTGTCGAGGCCCTTTTGTACGGCATGGTGGAGGATAAGGCCTGCGTGATCTTTCCCGGACATGAAAGACTTTATATCGGTACCGAAAAGGAATTTTCTGAGCGCCTTACTCTCGAGAATGACCTCACGCGCCGTGCGGCCGGTATCGCCGGCAATGCGGCTAAGCCAGTCCGGGGTATAGGGCAGTTCTTCCATCGCTTTTTTGATAGCTAGGCCATCATTGTCCTGGACTCCTGCCGCGATGTTCAAGTCCGTGTCGTCCCGGTCCAGCCCATACTGTTTAAAGGCGCGGAAGAGTTCGTCCCAGTCAAGCGTAGCGGCATATTTGACAAAAAGTTCATCGAGATCATACATCGCGTTTATCCTCTCATGCGCGTCATCACGATATATACGAGCAAGCTGATTTCCCCGTATCCATGCGTCACGGAGTCCGTAGAGCCCCAGAGAACGGCCTATCGAACTGGACAGTGCACTAGCCTCCATTTCCCACATAACCAATTCGGCGGTCTCATGTCCGGTTACCGTGGCCCACCCTTCGGGAGGCGCCTCGGCC
>JAQURW010000081.1 GCA_028715425.1 Candidatus Omnitrophota bacterium | reverse complement strand
ACTATCCGGCTTTGAGGGGTCAGAAGAGGCGGCGGGTCCGGGATATGACGGGGGATATGTCAAGGTCGCCTTGAGGGACAAAGAAGAGGATGACGAAGCGACGAGGGCAGGGGTTATCGCGTGTATCAAGTCCCTTACGGCGAGGTTTGATTTGAGCGATATCGCCATACTGACGCGGACCAATGACGATGTCGCCCTGGTCACCGAATGGCTTCTCGAAGAGGGGATCCCCGTCGAGTCGGAGCGGACCCTCGATATCAGCGCCCATTTTCTTATCAAGGAATTGATATCGTTCCTCACGTTCCTGGAATTGCCGATAGACGATATGGCCTTTGCTGGATTTATCCTGGGCGAGATCTTTGAGACGGCCTCAGGCCTGAAGCGGGAGGAAATAGCGCAGTTTATATTCGAGGCAAATACGGCGGAGGCCGCCGGCGGTA
The DNA here is from genome assembly GCA_028715425.1 of Candidatus Omnitrophota bacterium. Taxonomy (GTDB): domain Bacteria; phylum Omnitrophota; class Gorgyraeia; order JABMRN01; family JABMRN01; genus JAQURW01. The sequence goes on along the minus strand of JAQURW010000081.1, from coordinate 9,865 downwards.
CCGAACGCGGGCCGCTTTATAAGGCATTCCGCCGCGCGTATCCCGAATTGTGGGACCGCTATATCAATGTATTATTTAAAAAGGCCGGGACCATGCCGCTCTATGAGTTCGTCGTGAGTATTACGAACATCTACGGCATCTTCGAACATTTTGCTTCGCACCAGGCATTTTTAATGAGGCTTTTAGAGCTTATCAAGGAGAAAGAGGACGACTGTATCAGTATCGGCGCGTTCCTCGAATACCTTAACGAGGCCCCGGTTAAGGACCTTTTTGTGCGGGTCAAAAGTTCCGGTGCGGTCCGGGCGCTCACGGTCCATCAGGCGAAGGGGCTCCAGTTCGGCGTTACTATCGTGCCTTTTTTATCGATGAACCCGAAGGTCGGCTCGAGCGATGATTTCGGCTATAAGCGTTCCGGCCGGTCCCGCGGCCGGCCTTATGTGGTGCGTTCGGACGGCGAGAACATACAACTGGTCTATCTGTCGAAAAATCATATCGGTTTTTCCGAAAAACTGCGGGAGCTGTATGAGGAAGAATATACGAAGGCGCTTATCGATGAGCTGAATACGGCCTATGTCGCCCTCACGCGGGCGCAGTACGAGATGTATATTTTTGTTCCGCTTAAGGCAGGCACAAAGACAAACAGCATGCGGCTTTTACTCCCCAACGACCGCTTTGAGTGGGGGAAAGAGATCGCCTATCCCGAGCGCAAGGCAAAGGACGCTGCAAAAGTCCTGCCGCTTTCCCCGTCCCGGCTTCACGACTGGATCCCTTTTATCAAACAGGAGTTTTCCGGCGGCAGGGAAGTAATGCGGCGCGAAAGTATCCTCAGGGGGGATATAATCCATTACATATTGTCCTGTGTGGGTAACCTTCACGGCGCCGATGTCGATGCGGTCATAGAGGAAGCGCTGAAACAGGGCACGGCCCGGTTCCGGCACGTCGATCCGATAAAACCCTATGAAAGCGTTATACGGGCCTTGCTTAATGACCGGCGCTTTGCCTTTATTTTTTATGCGGAAAAAGGCCGGGTTTTCCGCGAAAAACAGGTCGTTACGGCAGGCGGCGAGATGCGGATCATCGACCGGGTCATCGTCACGGATACAACGGTCGATATCGTCGATTATAAAAGTTCTGCCGCGCCGGATCTCGCGGCCGCCTACCGCGCGCAGATCGCGGAATATAAAAGCCTTATGGGTGAACTCTACCCGGGCAGGGATGTCAGGGGATTTTTACTGTATCTTGACACGTTTACAACGGAAGAACTATGAGAGACCGGGTCACGACATTTCCGTTTGCCGGTGATTTTATCGAAGAACTGGCCCTTGTCCTGGACAAAGAATACATAAAGCCGGGGAAAGACATGGCGCGGCTGGCCCTGGTATTCGAAGGAAGAAGGCCGGCCCTTTTTTTGCGGCGGGCATTAAGCCGCCGTATCGGAAAGAGCTTTTGTCCGCCGGTATTTTTCGAGATCGATGAATTTGTGGCGTATGCGGCGAATAAGAACCGGCCCCAGGTCCTTATCGCGGACCTTGAGGCATCGTTCATCATATATGAACTAAGCCGCGACATAAGTCCGGCCCTCCTTAAGGGAAGGTCCTCGTTCGCGCAGTTCCTGCCGTGGGCGCGCGAGATCCTCTCGTTCATTGACCAGCTTGACCTTGAGGATATCGGCGATGATGCCTTGAGGGGCCTGGAAGCGAAGGCCGAGATCGGATATGAGATCCCCCCGGCTATCAATGCCATCCTTAAGCACGTGATCGAACTGCGCCGGGAATATCATAAAAAACTTGCCGGGGCGAACAGGTGTTCTCAAGGCATGCTCTACCGGAACGCCCGGGCCGCGATCGATACCATTGCGTTTGACGAGTTCGATGAACTGTGGTTCTCGAATGTCCTCGCCTATCAAAAGGCGCAAACCTCCATCATGGAAAGCCTGTACCGCCGCGGGATAGCGCGGCTTTTTTTTCAGGGCGACCAGGATTCGTGGCCGGTCCTTAAGAACATAGCCTCCGATTTCAAGATATCGATAACGCCCGAACGCCGGAAAGAAGAGCCCCGGGATTGTATGTTGTATGAGGCGTTTGACGCGCATTCGGAGGTCAGCGTTGTAGGGGAAATACTGCGGACGGTAAAAGATCCCGGCAGGACAGTCATCCTTGCCCCGGATACGGGTACCGTTGTCCCGTTGATATCCGAGATCGCGGCCTCGACAAAAGAGCTTAATATCTCCATGGGGTATCCGGTAAAACGAAGTTCGCTCTATGTGCTTTTTGAGTTGATACGGACGGCGCAGGAGGCCAGGAAGGGCAGCGCCTATTATACCAGGGATTATCTCGGCGTCATGCGCCATCCCCTGGTCAAGAATACGGCATTTACCGGAGATCCGCAGATGTCCCGTATCCTGGCGCACACGATAGAAGAGCTTTTGACCGGCTCTCTTCGCAGCGACCTTTCGGGAAACCTTTTTATCAAGCTCAATGATATCGCCTCAGACGACGGGATCTATTCCCATGCCCTCGCTATCATGGAAGAGGCCGGGATAACGGCCGACCGCCGTACGCTTAAACAGCTCCTCGGCAATATGCACCGTCTTTTTTTCGCGGATTGGGAAGATATCACCGATTTCCGGGGGTTTGCCGCGCAGCTTGAGGCCATGTGCGATACCCTGGTCGCAAAAAGCCTGGTCGCGGAGCATCCCCTCGATCTTATGGCCGCAAAAAAAATGTTCTCCATTATCGACGACCTTAAGGCGCAGGTCTTTTCGTCCGCGGCCTTCAGCCGCGAAGAGATTTTTCTTATTGCCGGCGATATTATCGGCGGCGAGAAGATCCGGTTTACGGGCTCGCCGCTCAAAGGGCTCCAGGTCCTCGGCCTCTGGGAATCAAGGCTCCTTTCGTTTGACACCGTCATCGTCATCGATGCCCATGACGCGGTGCTGCCGAAATTGCGTATCTATGAGCCGCTCATACCGCGTGAGGTCATGGCCGGGCTGGGGCTTAAGCGGCCGGGGAAAGAAGAGGAGATCCAAAGGTACCATTTTATGCGGCTGGCGGCCGGCGCCAGGGAGCTCCATGTCGTCTATGTCAATGACGGGAAAACGGAACGGTCGCGTTTTGTCGAAGAGATCATCTGGCAGCGGCAAAAGGCTTCCGGGTCGGCCGAAGGCTTGCCGCTTGTCTACCCCCGCTTCTCCCTGGAGATCATGGCGCGGAAAGGATCGGTTGCCAAAACGCCGGCGATGGTCGAGCATTTAAGCCGTTTATCGTTTTCGGCTACCAGCATCGATACCTATACCAACTGCCCCCGCCGGTTTTACTTCAGGTATGTCCTCAAGCTTAAGGAAAAAAAAGATATCCTCGGCGACCCCGAGGCCAGGGATATGGGCGATTTTATCCATGAGCTGTTGTTTCAAATGTTTTCGGCGTTCAAGGGCAAGGCCCCGGTCATTGACGGGGTTTTCAGAAAACAGTTCTTTAAGCGGCTCGACACGGCGTTCAGGATAAAATTTGCCAGACGGATGAGGCAGGATGCCCTTATTATGCGCAGGATACTCATATACCGTTTGAAAAAATTTCTGGCCAGCGAGGAAGAACGCAGCCCCCTGATCCAAAAAATCTTATTTCTTGAAGAGACGTTTAGGGGTACAATAAAGTGCAAGCGGACGCTGAACTTCGAGGCGCGGCTTGACCGCGTCGATAAGCTTAACGACGGATCGGTCCTGATCGTCGATTATAAGACCGGCGGACAGGAATTGATGCCGAAGGGGTATCAGGCGATAAAGGCTATGCCCCTGACACGCCCCGATATCAGACGGACCGTAAAGTCGTTCCAGCTGCCGCTCTACCTGTATGCCTTCAGGCAGCTCGCGCAGAAGAATACGGGGGCGCCGCTCGATGCAGCGCTCTATTATTTACGGACGTCGAAACTCGAATATTTTTTCGGCAGCGAGGACATAGCCTCGGGAGACGAGATCGTCGATGTTTTCATGGCGGCGGCAGGGTATATCTTAAACGAGATACTTGATGTCACGCGCGAATTCGCCGCCGACGACAGCGATGTGCGGTATTGCGGCATGTGCCCGTACGGGGGCCTCTGCCGTTAGGAGGGAGGGTTCCAGTGAAGAAAAAAGAGCGGCGTGAAATGAAACAGAATATTGCCGGACCGGGAAAACCCGAACGCGTCCCGGCCCCTCTGTTCCGGCCGGTTTCTTTTACCAAGGCCAAACGTTTCCGGATCGTCCTTCTGGCGATCGTGGTCGCCGCCGCGTCTATACTGTGCTATGCGAATTCGCTTCACAATGATTTTATATGGGACGACGAATATCTTATACTGCTCAACACGCAGATCAAAAGTTTCGTGCATTTCCCTGAGATCTTCAAAAATTATGCCGGCTACGGCAGCGGTAATGTCAACAATTTCTACCGGCCGATGCAGGAACTTTCGGATATGATCGATTATTTTCTCTGGGGGCTCGACCCGTTCGGATATCATCTGACCAACATGATCGTTCACACCGGCGCCGCGGTAATGGCGTTCTTTTTCATCTTTTATTGCACCGGGAGCGTTTTTGCGTCGTTTTTTTCCGCCCTTTTCTTCGGGATACATCCGATCAATAGCGAAGCGGTAAGTTATATAGCCGGCCGCGCAGACCCGCTCTACGCGTTCTTTTTCCTTATGTCGGCGGTCCTGTACATCCGGTTCTGTAACCGAACGATAAAGGGGCGTGCCCCCGGGTTTATGTACCCCCTTTCGGTTGTTATGTTCATACTGGCCCTTATGTCGAAGGAGGTGGCGTTCGTCCTTCCCTTTATCCTCCTGGCATACATCGTGGTGATGTTAAAGGACCGCGTAACGCCGTATTGTTATCACTATTTTCTTAAGACATTGCTTGCGTTCGTGGCGGTCCTGGGCGTTTACGGGGCATTGCGGGCGACGGTCCTGAATTTTCAGAAGGTCGCGCCGCCTTCGATCTTTGCCCAGGTCCCGCTGCCCTGGCGCATGATAACATTTTTTAAAACGATACTCGTCTATTTCGGCCTCCTTCTTTTCCCTCATGACCTGCAGATGGAACGGAGGATCCCGATATCGCGGTCGCTTGCAGAGCCGCTGGCCTTTCTGGCCCTGGCGGCGGTCGCGGTCCTTGCGTGGTGGGCGTGGTCAGGCCGCAGGCAGCACAGGCACGTTACCTTTTTTATTTTGTGGTTCTTTATCATCCTTATACCGGTATCGAACATCTTTCCGATCAACAGCCTTATCGCCGAGCATTGGGTATACACGGCCCAGCTCGGCTGTTTCGCGATATTGTTTTTGTATGCCGAAAAGGCGGGGGCGCGGTATATTGCCCCGCTCCTCGGGCCCCTTGCAAAAGGGCCTCTGGCGCAGATCCTTGTTGCCATACCGTTTTTGTGCGCGGCTTGTGTGTATATGCACGTGACCATGGTGCGCAACAACGATTGGAAGGATGAGGTATCGTTCTTTAACGCGACGCTTAAATATAATATGAACAATCCGAAGATCCACCTTAATCTCGGGAATACCTATTATGAAAAAGGGATGATGGACCAGGCCCTGAAAGAATATGAAACGACAATAAAGATCCAGAACGATTACCATGAGGCCTATGGGAATATCGGCGCTATCTGTTTGACGAGGCGGGATTTTCCGAAGGCGATCGAATATCTGAACAGGGCGGTCGCTATCAAGCCGAATTTTCCCATGGCGCATTATAACCTCGGATACTGTTATTACCTGCAGGGCAATTATGCGAAGGCGAAAGAAGAGCTTGCCCTTGCCGCAAAACTTTTTCCGAGCCTGTATACGGCGCATAATCTGCTGGCGAACATCTATATCAGGGAGAAGGACCTTACGTCGGCAAAACAGCATGTTGTCGTTTCTCTGGAGATCAACCCTAATCAGGACGATATGAAAAAGATATTGAGCAAACTGTGAAGGCCCTTGTCGTCGACGGCTATAATGCGGCATGCAAGATCCCTTATGTGCGCGCGCTGATGGATAAGGACCTCAAGGCGGCCCGCGACGGGGTGAGCCGTCTTGCCGAAGACTACAGTCGCAGGAAGGGCGGATTTGCCAGGGTCATGGTCGTTTTCGACGGCCGTAATGAGTACCGGCATCCTTTCGATCATTGCGACAGGAAAAAGCGGTTTTCCCGGACCGGCGAAGGCGACGCCGAGGTCATCAGCGCCGTACGGTCGCTTTCGAAGAAATATAACGTCGAGGTTGTTTCAGACGATAATTTTGTGCGTAATAACGCCCGGGCATACAACGCGCGGCCGGTTTCGGTCAGGGAATTTGCGGGTGCGAGCGGTTCGGGAGGGGGCGATCGATCCGCACGGAAAACCCTGCCCTCCGGGGCCGCTAAAACACAGCCCGACAAAATAACCACGCAGGCAGCCAAGGCCATTAACGACGAATTAAAAAGATACTGGAATATCTGATGCCATCCGCGGCTAAAATTCTTTTGATCAATCCTCCGTACGATATCAAACGCTATATGGGCGGTCTCGGGAAGATCGGGTGGGTCTTTCCGCCGATAGGGCTTCTTTATGTGGCCTCCTACGTAAGAAAAATGCGCCCGTCGTATGAGGTGCGTATTTATGACTTTCAGGTCGAGGAAGGCGATTTTTTTAATGAGCTCAGGGAATTCTCTCCGGGCATCGTCGGGATCACCTGCCAAAGCGCCCTTGTCGCGAGTACCCGTGTCCTGGCCGAGAGGATAAAGGCGTCGCTTCCCGAGGCAGTGATCGTTGTCGGCGGTGTCCATGCGACTATACGGCCCGAAGACCTCCTGTCCGAGCCGTCGATCGACATCGTTGTCCGGGGAGAGGGCGAGGAAACATTCCTGGAACTATGCGATTCCGTTACGGCGCGCTCGCCTGCCTTATCCGCGATCAAAGGGATCTCGCGTAAGGATGGCGGCGCTGTCAGTGCCAACCCTGACCGGCCTTTGGCGCCGGACATCGACATCTTTCCGATGCCGGCGTTCGACCTTATACGGCTGGAGCGCTACCGTATCAGCCCGGACCTAAGGACAGGAAGCAGGTTCGGGCTTATCCTTACGTCCAGGGGATGCCCGTGTGATTGCCTTTTTTGCGCGAATAAATTATTAACGCGGCGGACGTATCGTATGCACTCGATCGGGCGCGTCCTGGAAGAGATCGATTCTTACCTTGAACGGTATAATGTCGACCAATTAATGATCATAGATGATAATTTTACGGTCAATAAAAAACGGACCATCGAATTATGCGATGCCTTTGTTCGGAAAGGATACCCGAAAAAGCTGACCTGGTGGGCCGAAGGACGTGTCGACCAGATCGACCGGGAGATGCTGGCAGCGATGAAAAAAGCCGGGTGCACGATCTTTTCCCTGGGGCTTGAGTCCGGCAATCAGCGGCTTTTGGACCTGATCGGAAAGGGCATAACCCTTGAAGAGACCCGTAAGGCAGTAGGGCTTATCAGTAAGGCCGGGATACATTCGCGGGCATCGCTGATCCTCGGCCTTCCGACCGAGACACGCGAGGAATCCGAGCGGACGATCAAATTTGCTTACAGCCTGCCGATCGACCAGGTCAGGTTTTCGCTTGCCACGCCGTTCCCGGGGACAAAACTCTGGGACCTGGCGGTCAAAGAAGGTAAGATCGATCCCGGCAATATGGACTGGACGCGCTTGAGCCTTATGGCAGGGTATGCCGACTACGACCCTCTTTATTATCCCGAAGGACGGACGCCGGGTGAGATGAAAAGGCTCCAACGCCGGGCAAACCTCTTCTTTTTCCTGCGGCCGCGTATCATGTTCGGGTTCCTCGGACGTATCAGGTCGTTTGCGGATCTCCTCCATCTTCTCCGCGGGGTTTTTCATTTTATCAAAGCCAGTTAAAAACTTGTCATTCTGAGCGAGCCTCCGGCGAGCGAAGAATGACAAAATGACGTCACTTCGAAATAACGAATATCCCTGCCGTGGCGAAGAGATTGGGGAAAATGTGGACATGTCCGCTTGAGGCGGTAAAGAACGTCTTTTCGACGGTGATACCGTGTGAACGGCAATAGTCGTAGAAATCGGTGATGCTTAAAAAATGCAGGTTGGGGCTGTTATCCCAGGTGTACGGAAGGGTGGGCGTGACCGGCGCGCGGCCCCGGAAAAAAAGCTGCGAGCGCGAGCGGTAATGGGCAAAATTCGGGATGCCGACGATCGCCCTTTTCCCGACACGAAGCGCTTCGGTCAGCACCAGCCCGACCTTGCGCGTCTCCTGAAGGCTCTGGTTCAGAATGACGAAATCGAATGATTTGTCCGGATATTCAGGCAGGCCGCTGTCGATATCGCTGTGAAAAACGCTCAAGCCTTTTTCGACACATTTGTAAATGGATTGTTCGCTCAGTTCGATGCCCTGGACCTTCGCGTTTTTTCCCCGGGCTAAGAGGAACATGAGTTCGCCGGCTCCGCAGCCGAGGTCGAGGATCTTTGCCCCCTCGGTCACGATCCCGTAAATGATCCGGTGGTCTATTCTCATGGTATCAAATGACATATTCCCTTGCCACGTCGTAGCCATGAAAAGTCTTATCGAGAAAATGTTTGATAAGATGAGTCTCCTCCTTGATCTCCAGGAGGAACGCGTCATGGCCGTAGGTCGACTGTATTTCGCAATAAGTAGCGTCGAGCCCGTGTATTTTCAGGAACCTGATGATCTCCTGGGATTGATACGCGGGGTAGAGCCAGTCTGATTTGAAGGCTATTACGAGGAACCGCACCTCTATCTTTTTTCCCTGCGGGATGAACCTGCCGCCCGAAAGGTCGAAATAATCCATTGCCTTCGTAATATAAAGGTACGCGTTCGCGTCAAAACGCTTGACGAAACTGTCGCCGCGGTATCTCAAGTATCCCTCGACCTCAAAATCGCTTTTAAAGGAGAACGAGTAGTTCTTTTCGATCAGGCGGCGCGAAAATTTCTGTTCCATCGATTTATCGCTCATATACGTGATATGTCCGATCATGCGCGCAACGGCCAGGCCGCGTTCGGGCGATCCCTTGCCGTAATAATTTCCGTTGTCCCAGGAGGGATCCGCCATGACGGCCTGACGGCCGACTTCATTAAAGGCGATCTGCTGGGGGGAATGTTTAAGCGCCGTCGCGATGGGGATCGCGGAGCGGATATGTTCAGGGTACGCCCGGACCCATTCGAGGACCTGCATGCCGCCCATCGAGCCGCCGATAACGCACAATAATCTCTGTATGCCGAGCGAGTCGATAAGATATTTCTGGGCCTTGACCATATCGCCTATCGTGATCATGGGGAAGGCCAGGGCGAAAGGTTTGCCGGTGGACGGGCATAGGGACGAAGGGCCGGTAGACCCTTTACATCCGCCTATGACGTTAGAACAGATAACGAAATATTTATCGGTGTCGAGGGCCTTGCCCGGGCCGATCATCGAATCCCACCATCCCGGCGACTTGTCTCCGGGATGGAATCCCGCCGCATGGCTGTCCCCGGAAAGCGCATGGAGGACCAGGATGGCGTTCGATCTGTCGTCGTTCAAGGCGCCGTACGTTTCATACGCAAGCGTGAGAGGGCCCAGTTTTTTGCCGCATTCGAGGGCGATCTCGTGCGGATGACGGCCAAACTCGAAATATTTTGTTTCGACCATGCCTAAGGGTTTCGTTGTCATCCTATAAACTCCTGGAAAAGCCACGTGGAGAGATACCGTTCTCCGGTATCGGGAAGGACCGCGACGATGGTCTTATGCGCGGACTCCTTCCGTTTGGCGACTTCGAGCGCAGCCCAGAGGGCCGCGCCGCTTGAGATCCCGGCAAAGATCCCTTCCTGCCGGGCAAGTTTCCGGGCAGTGTCGC
>JAQURW010000080.1 GCA_028715425.1 Candidatus Omnitrophota bacterium | reverse complement strand
TTTACTGGAGCGGCCAGGTGAGGTTTTTTGTCGATGAAGGGGTTCTTGCGGCGGTTGAGAACGGCGATCAGGCGCGACAGGCCGGTATGGTCAGAAGGCTGCCGCTCGTAAAGGCAGATGCCAGGACGCAAGCCGCCGGCATACGAAAGACAGATGAAGAAGCGCAGAGATCCGCTGAAAAGGAATTGCGCGCGGGACTCGATGCGGCCGTATGTCTGGCAGAGACAGGAATCATCCGCGGCTCATTTGTCGTTTTTGTAAAGGCGCTCAACGAATCTATCCGCGAAGCTATCGATAAGATCGCTGCCGGGAAGAATGACCGGCCGGTTGATGCCGGGAGGTTACGGCAGATATGCGCGGGATATAAAAATCAGCTCAGCAGGATATTGCATGAGCGTTGGGATAGATATGGTACCAGTGACGGAACACAGTCCCTCAAGGCTGTTATCGAGTTGCTCAGGTTCGGGAAATTCAGATATATAACGCTGGAATTGAACACCGATAATATCATTAATGACATCGCGCCTGTCACCGGGCCGTCGGCTGAAGACCGGCCTCTCTCCTGGGGAGAATCGGCGATCATCAAGGCCATCGTCAGGCTGCAGAGGCCGTATCTGGAAAGCGGGGATATTACCGACCTCAGACAGCTGAGCCAGGGCGACCTGGCTCAGGAGACCGGTATCGATGTGACGCGGATATCCAGGATGCTTGCGGGCAAAAGAGAGATCGGATATAACGGCCGGAGATTCCTTTTGAGCACCCTGGTGAACGGCCAGAAGTTCGAGCATTTAAGGGCAGAACGCATCTTTGAGCAGTTATGCGCCGACAGAAGGCTTACCCCCGACGATTTGCGCGGTTTCGCGATATACGGCGCGTTCAAGCTTATGTGGGAATCCATGAACTTAAAAGGCGGCGATCTGCCGGGGCGAAATGTCCCCTGTGTCAAGAACCGGATCATACGGAAGTATCTTACGGCATTTCGATCATCCCATGGCGCGGTTACTGCCGACACTTTGCCGAGGCCGGGTCTTAGCCGCCTCTTAGCGAACGTAACGCTATTTTTCTTTATAGCCGCGGTTCTTGTTTCCAATGTTGCCGCTAAGTCTGCGGACGGGCCGATCGATCTCAGTGCTGTATGGGCAATCATACAGGGGTGGAAACACGAGATCAGCGCGCTGGCGCTGGCGCTTTCTTCGTCCCTGGTCGTATTCGGTATGGCATTGCAGAGACAACCGGGCGCCGGAAATATTCTGAATAAAGAAGACCAGGAAAGACTTACGGCCGAAATCCGGGCCATTCTGGACCCTTATACGAAAAGGCCTATTGCCGTCGGGGATGTTTATAAACTTTGGCAAAAACGGGCTAGCCTTGAAACAGCGCTTCAAGCCAAAGACAAGCCCGGCACGGCCCGGCTCAGGCAGATGGTCATGGACATCTTATATCTCAGGCCTGTCGCTAAACAATTGCCGGATGAAGCTATAGTAGAGATCGCCAAGAAAATAATTGAGTTCGTACCCGCGCCCGTGACACCGGCCCCGGCGACAGCACCGTCTAAGCCGTCCGTGAAAAAATCGTTTGCCGGCGAGCTATTACTTCTCGAGGAACTTACCGCAGAGATCGGATCAGAAGGACATCCGCTTGCCCCTGAAGTCAGGGAAATGATGACGCGCTTTTTCAAAGATGCTGAAGAAGGCAAGGACCACTTTATCCCCAAGGCGCAACTAGAGTCGGCTGCGCAGATATTCTACGACATCGATTACCGGGAGCTTGTCATTAAGGACCATTATTTTATGATCAACCTCGGCTTTGTAGCCGGGATCCGCGCGCGGCTTGAGCTTTTGAAACGGCAGAAAGAGCTGCTTACACGGGGCAGGGCGCCGGCCCGGGCCCTGCAGCACAATGAAGAAATTGCAGCCTTCTACAAAACATTCCTTAAGGCCATGATCATCAAAGAAGCCGTTCATTACCGTCAGGGGAAAGATAAGAGTTTTATGGAGGACCTTGCATATTTGGATGTCAATTTTCATGCGTCACAAGCGATGGGAATATCCGCGGCAAATTTCGGATTTTTTAAAGATATCACACGCGGCCTGGTGGCGCGCCAGGTAAAGATCGAAGCCGAAGGCATGAAAGAATGTTTTGGGTATCTGAGAAGCCACAACGTGGTTTACGGTATGCTCGATAGTATCAATAGATCGATCGAGCCGGATTTTAGCGCAAAGATCGGCGAAACGCCGAAACGGAACCATGTCAGCATAACCGTCAACTCGTTCGCATTCTGGTGGCTTTTGGTTTTTGACGATAAGGAACAATATACCTCCGAAATCTATTTGGAACGTATAGCGTCCGCTCATATGGTCGGCCCGCACGGGACAACTACTTTAGAAGAGGCAAAAAGATCCGGCACTGTCGAGGCCGCATCTGCGTGGTGCCGCGAGTGGGAGCTTGCCGAAGGCAGGGCCGTCGGGCCGTTGGCCTTGCCTCTAACGTTACGGCCTTATGCGACCTCAGGGTTCAGGACCGATCTTCCGTCGCCCGAATACATGGGGTTCCTGACAGAGGGACACTATCTCGATAAGATCCCGCAGGCGACGCTGGATGCGTACCGTACGATAGCCAGGCAGGCTGAGCAGGCTTCAGGATCGCCGTCGGCTGGCCCCGGACTCGGGACCATCATGAAGATATTGCTCTTGGCGGTTGTTCTTTTTACCAACGTTGCTGCCATGCCTCACGGGGGGGCGCTTGATTTTTATTCCGTATTGGCTATATCCGGTGTTGTCGCGATCGCGATCGGTACAGGTACAGGCCCGTTTTTTTATAGCAAAAAAGAGCACGATATACTGGCGAATGAACTGCTTAAAACAAATATTAAGTTGGGGTTCTTACAGATCATCTGCCGGATAAGTATTGTCATCGCCTCTGGGGCAGCACTCTATGTACTGGCATCGTTTGTTAATGGCGCGGCATTACGCCCGTTAGTATTCTGGATGATAGGGGGAGGGTACCTTCTTTCATTGATATCGATCTGCCTTATGCCGCGCTATGAAGAATATAAGAACAGGATCCTTAGGTACCGGCAAGCGGCAAAGAATCTCCGGCAGTTCCTGGGAGAAGCAGTCATGAAAAATGGGAAGGCCATAGCAGGAGACCGGCTGCGGTATGTGGAATCTCTGCGCGATTTCGCGGAGGCGCTGGTTCTTTTGAATAATAGAGGAGTTACTGTTATTAATGACATGACGGTTGATTTTGTCGGGAAGATTATCAAGGTTTCTCATATTTCTGAAGGAGAAAATAATACGAAAGAGGTGAAAATAGAAGATCTGATAAAGGTTGCAGTAGGTGAAAAGTCGCCTCTCGAAGCGGAAAAACCGGCCGTGCGCCGCAAAGACAGGCGTCGGTTCCTTTTCGGAGCCGGCGCGGCCATAGCGGCGCTCAAGATATTAAGCGGGGACGATCATGTCAGTGCGGGAACAGCCCCGGAGACAGCGGACCGGCTTTATTCGGCATTTAAACGGCTTTTGCAGGACCAGGACCCGAGCGTTACGCCGGGGATAAAATTCCAGCGGATCGCAGGCCTTCTGGGGATCGATACCGGGTTATTTGATCAGATGGTCGAACGTTTGTATGCGGAAACTCTGACGGGCCCTTCGCAGGCTGTCCAGGATGCGATACAGGCCCGCAGGGAATGGGAGCGTTTGGTCCTGCTTGCGTTGAACAAGGTTGCCAAAGGAGATACCGATGCCGGATATGAGACGATAACGGATATTGATACGATACCTGAACCTTCGGATAAGGCAGGATATGCGACGGCAACTGATCAGATCGAAATCCCTGATGCCGTATCGTTCCTCTCATATTTAGCACGTTCAAGCGATACGCCGGTCAGAGGATTGATACTCAGTCATATGCGCGCTGCGGCAAATATCCCGGCGGTGAAAGGGATGCCTGTCCGGCTTTCTGACACCGACCTCGGCAATGGGTGGGATGCTCTCATGACTGCTGCGGTTGAGAAAAATCCCGATAAACTGGTGCGGCTGACCATCGAACGGTTAAGGGCAGAAGGCAAGGTATTGATACAGAAAAACCCTGTTTTCCGGACGGTCCTGGCGGCGTATATCTTGAGCCTGGACCCTGCGGACCCATGGGCGCGACAGGTCTTGGTCGAAGCGCTCATCTCCAAAACACCGGTGTCTCAGCATTATATCCGTATGGCGCAGGATACCCTGCCGCTTGCCGTCGATCTTTTGGACGGTAACGGTATCGAGGAGAAGAATGTCCGGATGTTGGTCAGGATGGGGCTTTATTCGGTGATCGCCCTTTACGGAGGCCCGGCTGCGCCGTATCTGGGCGGCCTGCTCCTGGACTCTGCCGCGGGCACCATGTCACAGGGCTTCCTTGTCCAACTCCTCATGGATGTGTCCCGCGAGGAGCAGAACATACAGCGCGAAGTCCTTAAAGGATTACAACGTGTTCAAGCTGATCTAACGCAGAAAATGCCGAAACAGGCGCGTTGGGTTGAGCTAAAATGTAAACAGGTCATTGAAAGGCTTAAAGGCCGGGCCGAAAGGATCGACGAGTGGATCAGGGGCGCCGGGCAGAAAGGCGCGGGCCGCTTGTCCGGAACTCCCGAAACACGGCGCGGGGCAGCCCAGGGAGCAGTCCTGCCGGCAGTTCTGGTCGGCGCTGCCGGGGAATATAAAAGAGAACTTACGGATATGTCTCCTGACGAGATATTGGCTTTAGGATATCCCGGCAACGAAGAGCTCAAAAAACATATTACCAATTGCGCGGCCTATGCGGATGTGGCCGGCCGTAAGCTTGGCTTGAGCAATGCGGACAGGCACTTGCTCAAGGTTATAAGTTTTGCGCACGATATTGGCGGCGTACTCGGTGATGCGATACCGGAATCCATAGAGACGAGTATCAAGGACCTTGCCGAGGAGCACGGCATTGAGACATACGGCAGGCCTTCCGACGAAGTCATAAAGGAATTTCGGGATAAACACGTAGAGCTCAGCCCTGAGCAGATAGCGTTCATGCCGCGGATGGACCATGCTGCGAATTCGCTCAGGATACTGGCGGCGCACAATATCCGTGTCCCGCCCGAAGCGGAGATACTGATACGATACCATGGCAGGCTCCGTAAAGAGGGCGCGGCAGTTATCAGAAAAGGGCCGTTTACGGATCTGAGGAAAGAAGAGATATTCAGGATGATGGCCTGCTTTACCACCGGTAATGTTTTTGATTTCGGCAACAATTTCTTCAAACGGCAGGACCCGGGATTGCCGGCGGAGAAGAAACAGCCGTTTGAAACACCCAAGGGGACTATGGATTATCTGTGCGGGCATTTTAAGGACCTGGGAATGTCTCAAGGCATAATCGATCAGATCGCTTCTTTGCTCGACGATAACGGATTTTTGGCTCTGATCGAGAGGAGCAGGATGCCACTAGCGGAGTTTTTGAAACAGCCTGCGGTTGCAGTTGACCGGCCGGCGTCTCCGGCTGTTCCCGGGATGTCATTGTCTTCAGAGCAGATTAACGAAATGTTCGGCCGCGTTACGTCGAATATTACGAACCTCCGCGCGCGGCTGGTACATGAGGCAAATGCCGTTAATGCAGCCCTTAAATTACCGATACCTGCGCTCCGCACCGACCAGCCGACAGCGGAACTTATACGTGATATGCGTTCGATAGCAGAGACGGATGACACCCAGACCGCCGAAAAACGAAAATATATCGCCGATAATCTTGACGAACTTGCGGGTAATGCCGTGATCGCGTCGGCAATCGTTCTTGCCCGGCGGGCGAAACGGGAGAACAGGAAAATGACGCTGGCCGTCGAATTTGACTGGATCCCGGGATATAACAAACTGGCTGAGAACGCCAACCCGGCCCAGCGAAGCGGTGTCAGCAAGATCGCCGCGGCACTCCGCGAACTGCCGGACGCCTTCCGCAGGATGGGCCTGGATATTGAAGTCATAATGAAAAAGAACGCAGAGACATCCGCGGCATGGGCTGACCGGATCGTGCAGGAAAAAGGCGCGGACCTGTCCGGCATGGTCTTTTTTGCCGGCAAGACGACCGTCGACTATATCAAAGATAAGAAACTGGACGGTGTCGCCGAAAACAACCGGCCGTTCTTGGCAGGCATTGACCCCGAAAAGATCCTGAAGTCGAAGAAAGCCGTTGCCGAGGAGTATCTCGTCAATATACTCGAGATGCTTCTGGTGACCCTTGAACTTGCCGCAGGCGGGAAAAAACCGGAAGAGATACCTCTGGAATTTCGGTACGATCCTCGGCATAAACTTATCATCTTTCTGCCGGACGCCGAACCGGTCGCGATCGACAAGCTGCCCGACCAGTACCGCCGCCAGGCATTGGCGTTAGTCGCGGCGTAGCCGCGGCATGCGGCATAACGTAAAACGCCAGAAAGTATTTTACATCATCCTCTCTATGTGCTAATATACTGCATTACTATATGAATTATTTCCAGAAAGATGTCAGGGACTATAAACGTCTCATAGGATTTGTCGGGCCGCATAAATGGGTGCTGGGCAGGGCATTTATTTCCATGCTTGTCTTCAGCATCTTAAACGGCATCTCGCCTTTGGCGCTCATCCCGGTCATGGACAACATCATCGGCGGCGGCAAGATAGCCGTGCATTCCAAATTCGCGCTGCCCGGGTTCCTGACCCGCCTGATCGACGGTATCAACACGATCCCGCCGATGAAACTCATGGAAATAATATTGATCGGAAGCCTCATTTATTTCCTTTTGCGGAACCTTTTCGATTTCCTGCAGACCTATTTCATGAACGATTTAAGCCAGCGCGTCATACGCGACGTCAAGGACCTGCTCTATAGGAAGATGCTGTCCCTGTCGGTCAAATTTTACGGCAAAACCCCGACGGCAAAGCTCATGTCGCGTATCACCTACGATTCCGCGATCATCAGGGATTCCATTTCGACGGGGCTTACCGATCTTATCTTACGGCCGCTGGAGATCATCGCGCACCTTACGGCCGTCATTGTTATTGTCGTTTATTGCGGGATACCGCTGCCCTTTTTATTTACCAGTCTGATCCTGTTCCCGTGCATCCTGGTGCCGGCGGTCCTGATCGCCAAACGTTTGCGGCACATAACGACCAAGACGCAGGAGAAGATGGGCGATATCAACACCATCCTTTTTGAGATCATCACCGGCATCCGCATCGTGAAGGCGTTCTCGATGCAGAACTACGAATATGAGAAATTCAAGGTCCAGAACAGCACCTTTTATAAGCTTGAAATGAAATTTATCAAAAGGATGAACAGCATTTCGCCGATCAATGAATTTACCAGCGTTGTTTATATTGTGGCGGTCCTGTACCTGGCCAGTAAACAGATCCTGGTCGGGACCTTGTCCTGGGGCACGTTTGCGGCGTTCCTGGCGTCGGTACTTCTTATGATCAGGCCGGTAAAGCGGGTGAGCAAGGTCTATGCGATCATCCAGCAGGCGCTATCCGCCGCAACGCGTATATTCGATATGCTGGATACGCCGATCGACATTACGGAAAAACCCGCAGCTGTTCAGCTCCCGGTCTTGAAAGAACGGATACTGTTCGAGAACGTTTCGTTCCGTTACGAGGAGAGGGAAGTCTTAAGGGACATCAACCTGGAAGTGAAAAAAGGCGATATTGTCGCTATCGTGGGGCCGAGCGGCGCCGGCAAGACGACCCTCGTTAACCTGCTGCCGCGGTTTTATGACCCCGGTCAGGGAAGGATCGTATTCGATGACAACGATCTCCGTGATGTGACGCTTAAGTCCTTACGGGACCAAATAGGCGTTGTTACCCAGGAAATGCTTCTTTTTAACGATACGGCCTTAAACAATATTTCGTACGGCACCCATGGGTTTTCGCGGGACGATGTTATACGCGCCGCGAAAATAGCCAATGCCCATGATTTTATCATGAAATTGCCGCATAATTACGATACGGTAATAGGGGAAAAAGGGTACCGTTTATCCGGCGGTGAGCGCCAGCGGGTATCCATAGCGCGCGCTATCTTCAAAAACCCGGCTATCCTTATATTCGACGAAGCGACGTCCCAGCTGGATACGGAATCCGAGCGGCTGGTGCAGGAAGCCATAGACCGGCTTATGCAGGGAAGGACCGTATTTGTCATTGCGCACCGCTTGAGCACCATAACCCATGCCAATAAGATCGTTGTTTTGGAGAATGGCAGGATCGTAGATATAGGTTCCCATAAGGAATTACTTATAAATGACGGCCTTTACCGGAAGCTTTATGAGCTGCAGTTTTCAGGGGTGAACGGCGCGTTAGGATAAGAAATAAGCGGCAAAAAGAGCTTGCATTATAGGACGGGGAGAAGTATAATATCAGGCTCAGGTTACTTGAAAAATTACTATAAAACGGAGGTATTATGGCAGCAACTGATACTAAAGCACTAAAACAGCTTCTTGAAGCAGGGGTGCATTTCGGGCACCAGACGAACCGCTGGAACCCCAAGATGAAAAAGTACATTTTCGGGGCAAAAAGCGGCATTTATGTCATTGATCTTGAAAAAACGAGCGAATATCTCGAAAAGGCGCGCATATTTTTACATGATGTCGCCAGGGCAGGGAGTTATATCCTGTTTGTCGGCACCAAGAAACAGGCGCAGGACATCATCAGGGAGTCCGCGGAAAAAAGCGGCATGTTCTATGTAAACCAGCGCTGGCTTGGCGGGACCCTGACCAATTTTGCGACGATTCGTAAGAGCATCAGAAAGCTCGAAAAGCTCGAAAAGATGAAGACGGACGGCACTTATGAAGAGATATCCAAGAAGGAACGCTCGCGTAACGACAAGGAGATCGAGAAACTCCTGAAAAATCTGGCCGGGATACGGAAGATGGACCGCCTGCCCGGCGCCGTTTATGTCGTCGATTCGAAAAAGGAAGAGATCGCCATACGGGAGGCCAAGAAGCTCGGTATACCGGTCATAGCGCTGGTCGATACGAACTGTAACCCTGACCTTATCGATTATGTCATACCGGGTAATGACGATGCCCTGAAGTCCATCAGCCTGATCACGACCTTTATCACGGACAGTATCGTTGACGGCCGGAACCAGTTTATCGCCGGCAGCCAGGAGAAGGCCGAGGAGAAGGCAAGGATGGAGCTTGATGAGGCGGGCGTGGACGAGACAGAGGTCGAAGAACTGATCGAAGGGGATATCCGGCTTAAAGTAGCCGAGAAGGTCACCGACGAGACGGCGACAGCGCCGAAACTGAAGAAGAAACCGACGAAGAAGACGACATAAAGAGTGAAAAGGAGCTGACCAATGGTAGATGCAGTCAGAAAACTGAGAGATAAGACGAATGCCGGTATAATGGATTGCAAAACAGCCCTCAAGGAATCCAACGGGGATATCGAGAAGGCTATAGAGATATTAAGGAAAAAAGGCAAGGCTAGCGTGGCCAAGAGGATAGGCCGGACTGCCAAACAGGGCATTGTCGAAAGCTATATCCATATGGAAGGCAAGCTGGGTGTGCTGGTCGAGATCAATTGCGAGAGCGATTTTGTCGCCAGGAACGAGGCCTTCAGGAAATTTACCAGAGACATGGCCATGCAGATCGCGGCAAGCCGCCCGCTCTATGTGACCCAGCAGGAAGTGCCGGCCGCGGTTGTCGCGAAGGAGAAAGAAATAGCGCGCGAACAGCTTATGCAGTCGGAAAAGGACAAGAAAAAACCGGCGCATGTCATCGATGAGATCGTCGAAAACAAGGTCAAGAAGTTCTTCGAGGATACCTGCCTTGTCGAGCAGCCTTTCATAAAGGACTCGACGATAAAGGTTAAGGACCTGATCGAGCAATTGATAGCCACTATGGGCGAGAATATTGTCATACGGCGGTTCTCGCGGTTTCAATTGGGCGAAGAATTATAAATAAGCTCGCGCGGCCGGCAGGGCGCGTAGCGGGATCCCGCCAACTGTCCGTTAAAGCGGAACCGGGCGGGATAATAGTACCTATATGACCAAGGCAAAATACAAACGCATACTTCTCAAGGTCAGCGGAGAAGCCCTCCAGGGGCAGCACCATTTCGGCATAGATCCCGACACCATAAAGCGTATTGCCGAAGAGATCAAAGAGGTACAGTCCCTCGGCATTCAGGTAGCGGTTGTCATTGGCGGCGGCAATATCTTCGGGGGCCTGAACGCATCGGTTTCGCAGGGGATGGACCGGGCGCTTGCCGATTATATCGGTATGCTTGCGACGGTCATGAACGGCCTGGCGCTCCAGGACAGCCTGGACCGGATCGGCGTCATGACGCGGGTCATGACCGCCATCGAGATGCGGCAGCTTGCCGAGCCGTATA
>JAQURW010000263.1 GCA_028715425.1 Candidatus Omnitrophota bacterium | reverse complement strand
GCATCGACAAGGCCCTCGAGAAGGCAAAGGCTATGTTCATGGAATGTGCCGGGAGGTGATATGAAAATTGTCCGCATCGGCAGTAAGCAGTACGAGAAACTTGTTTTGCGGGGATTGACCGTTAAAAAACGGGTTGCCAGAAGCGTTACCGGGATCCTGGACGATATCAAGGCCAACGGTGACGATGCGGTCCTGAAATATACCCGTAAATTCGACCGTGTCAAAATGAAGGCAAAGGATTTGCGGGTTACCCAGTGCGAGATAAACGGCGGTTACCAGGACATAAAACCCGAGATCGTTACCACGCTTAAAATGGTCATGAATAACATCAATTCGTTCTATCAGCGGAACCTGAAAAGGTCCTGGAAAACGAAAGAGAATGACGGCGTGCTTTTAGGCGAGCGGATAACGCCGATCGATTCGGTGGGGGTCTATGTCCCGAGCGGCACGGTACCGTTGGTCTCGAGCGTCTATATGTCCGTTCTTCCGGCCAAGATGGTCGGCGTTCCCCGCCTGGTCATGGTCTCGCCGCCTAATAAATTCGGTACGATCGATCCGCACATACTCGTCATGGCGGACCTCCTTGAGGTGAACGAGATCTACAAGGTAGGCGGGGCACAGGCGATCGGCGCCCTGGCGTACGGCACCAAGACCATCCCGCGCGTTAATAAGATAGTCGGCCCGGGGAATGAATACGTTACCGAGGCAAAGCGGCAGGTCTTCGGGTATTGCGATATCGATATGCTGGCCGGGCCGAGCGAAGTACTGGTCCTGGCCAACCAGTATGCAAACCCCGACTATGTGATCAAGGATCTTCTGGCGCAGGCAGAACACCACCTCGGCATGTCGATACTGGTTACCCCGTCAAAACGTCTGGCAAGGATAGTCAGGGACGAGGTCGATAACGGATTTATTATATTGACGAAAAATCTGGATGAGGCGATCGATGTGGCAAACACGGTCGCGCCCGAGCACCTCGAGATCATGGTAAGGAACCCGCGCAATATTTTAAAAAAGATCCGTAATGCCGGGGCCATATTCATCGGGCCGTACACGCCCGTAACCATCGGCGATTATGTAGCCGGCCCCAGCCATGTGCTCCCCACCGGCGGGACCGCGCGTTTTTTCTCGGGGCTGTGCGTCGAAAGTTTTCTTAAGAAATCTCATATTATCCAATATTCAAAGAAGGCGCTTGAGGAGGTCAAAGAGGCAGTCGAAAAGCTGACGGCTATCGAACACCTCCCCAAACACATGGACGCGGTGAACATTCGTTTCGAAAAATGATCAATAAGGAGGGAGTATGTCGGGAAAAAAGTTCCATTCGGGTATACTGGCCAAGAAAAGGACCGCGAAGGTCTACCGTAAAACTACCGAGACCAGGATCGACGGCATGCTCGTTATCGACGGCGTCGGCAAGACCGATGTGAAGACCGGCATCGGCTTTCTGGACCATATGCTTACGCTTATGGCGTTTCACGGGCTCTTTGACCTGCGGCTTAAGGTGAAGGGAGACCTGGAGGTCGATATCCACCATACGAACGAAGATATCGCCATCGCGCTCGGCCAGGCATTCAGAAAGGCCCTCGGCGCCTGCAAGGGGATAAGGAGATTCGGCGCCTCGGAAGTTCCGATGGATCATGCCCGCGCCAAGGTGGCGATCGATATCGCAAACCGTTTTTCGTACGAAGGCATCCGGTTCCCGTATGCCAGCGAACCGCCGGCTCTTTCGTCGATCAGGGGCAATACCCCCGGTGAAAACTATTCGATGGAGGACGGGAACGATTTCCTGGAGACCCTTGCAAAGAATATAGGCATGAATATGCATGTCGATATCCTCGCGATGAGCGATATGCATCATATGCTCGAGGCGATATTTAAGGCCCTGGGGATAGCGCTCGATCGCGCGACCGAGATCGATCCTCGGAGGCGTCAGGTCGTTCCGTCGACGAAGGGGATATTGTAGGATAGACAGGTGGCTCGTGCCTCGTATAGCGCATGTCGTTTCCTTTTATTATAAAGGAAACGATATGCGACCTACGGTATACGAACCATGGGATGAAAGGTGTCCGACTGGTGATCACGATAGTCGATTACGGCATGGGCAACCTTCGAAGCGTTTACAACGCTTTGAAGGCGTTGAATGCCGATGTAACGGTGAGCGATAAACCGGCCATGGTCGAAAAGGCCGATAAGCTCGTCTTACCGGGTGTCGGCGCGTTCAAGGATACGATGGACGAGCTGCACAAGAGAAAACTTGTTTCTCCGGTCAGGAAGTTTATTGCATCAGGCAGGCCTTATCTCGGGATGTGCCTGGGGCTCCAGATACTATTCGATGAAAGTGAAGAGGGAGCGTCGGGGGTGGACGGGCTCGGCATATTTAAAGGCAGCGTTAAAAAGTTCAAGCCCGATAAGGGCTGCAAGATACCCCATATGGGCTGGAATACCGTGGCATTTTCCGGAGGCACGGAACCGCTCAATGCCGGCATTCCGGATAGGTCGTATTTTTATTTTGTTCATTCGTATTATGCGGACCCGGTTGATAAAGGCATCATAGCCGGCCGGACGGAATATTGCGGTGTCGATTTTGCCGCTTACGTCGTCAAGGACAACATATATGCGGTGCAGTTCCACCCTGAACGGAGCCAGATGCTGGGGCTAAAGTTTCTGGAGAATTTTGTGCGATTATGATCATTATCCCGGCGATCGATATTTTGGACGGCAATGTTGTGCGCCTTGTCCAGGGCGATTACGGTAATGTCAAGGTGTATTCCCTTGATCCGTTTACCGTGGCCCAGGACTGGCAATCGCAGGGGGCTTCGTATATTCACATTGTCGATCTGAACGGTGCCAAAGAAGGCGCATCCGT
>JAQURW010000262.1 GCA_028715425.1 Candidatus Omnitrophota bacterium | reverse complement strand
ATTATCCCCAAGAGAGCGCGCCGTTCTACTCGGTGCGGGATAATAGAGTATATTATCCTACGGGCCTTGTCGAGCACCTTGACGGGCAGGGTGTTGTTACGGAACGGTATGTTATCGGTAAAGGCGGATATGCCCAGGTTAAAGCAAACACGGTTGGCGAAGGAGTAGATGAATTTCGCGGTATAGCCGCTTTACCCGGGAATACGGTAACAGGTGATATCGCCGGGCTGGACAAGGTTTTGGAACTATTGAACACTACGCCCGAAGCGACAGAAGCTGTTCCTGAACCGATCGATACCAGCGCTTCTTTTTCGGGAAAGGTCAATGATGATAGTGTGGCTTTGAGCGTTGATTGGAACCCGGAAACCAAGGTGTTGAAAGCGGTTAGCAGCGTACCGAAGGCTTCTACGTTTTATGAATATAATATTTTAGCAGGGACCATTTATACGAACTGTGCCGGTTTCAGCCAAACATTTAATAAAGGTACGGCCGCTTATGAAGAAGCAAAGGTAGGCATGCGCGAGCTCATTGCCAGGGGGATGCAGTATGCGGTTAAGGTCGACATGGCCCTGGGAGATCTTTTTAGCGTGCATAACTTAGAGGCGTTCAGAGGCGGGCAAACGGTGATCGCAGGAACCGAAGAAGGATCATACGCCGTAATGACGAGACAAACCGGCAACCCTAACTCGTACACGACGGTCTATTTAAAAGAGAATAATACTTTGTCCGTGACCCTGCTCTTCCAGCACGAATGGACCACCTACGTGGTTGATCTTACGCCTCATGTCATTACAAGGACGTATAATCTTGTGCCGGGCACCATAGAGTATTACCCCAATGGTACGATTGTGACGACCGTGAATGGTCATAGTGAAACCACCTATGACCATGGCGAGCAGTTCAATCAGGCTATCGGTTACATGGCAAACTGGATCGACGGTTCTTCTGCACAAGCTCAGTCTAACGTCGAAAGCGAAAAAGTGGAAAGGCTTGCCGACGCCAAAGGCAAGATCGCGGACATACATGCCGAACCGGCTGCTTTATTGCCCGGCAAATTCGACGGTGAGAATGTGAAGGTAACATTCTGGCCTTCGAATTTGGTCCATACCGTAAAATTCCTGTCCTCAGGGAAGAACGTGCCCTACGGCAAAGGGATGGAGTTGGAGTATACGGATGAGGTGTTGGTACATGCCGACGGCATCTACGGCAAACTGGTGCGTTTGAACAAGGTCGATGCAAAAGGCAAGCCGAGCGGGTATGCCGAGTACTCGAACTTCTTTACGCCGGATATTTATGGGCAGAAGGACGAGCGCGCGGTCGATGGGCAGTTGAGATATTCCATGAGCTACAGCGAGAACGGCGCAGAGATGGGAGTGACCGGCAACACCGGAATATCCTACGTTACGGTCGCGCCGTACGTCACCGCACGGATATGCATGACGCCGGGCGAATGGATATATTATAACGACGAAGGGAACACGACCATATTTAATATCGGGACCAAGGAAATTTACACCGAGATGTGGGGGAGCCCTTATGGTCCCGGCGTAAAAATCCCGGGCACGGCCGCATATGCAGGCAACGTGACTATGTTACGGAACCAGCTGAACAAGGCCGCGTCAGTGCCGAATGCGCCCCAGGCGGTAAAAGATATTGCGGACCAGTATAATGGAATGACCGCATCGCCGATCGAGTACTGGCGCCTGACAAACAACGGACGTACGAATGTGAAGTACGCCCAGTATATTTTCCCTTCAGGCAAGTCGACCGTCGTGGTCAAAGAGGTCGATATCCTGAAAAAGTCGGCGGTTGTTTCCCGGACCGTATATTATTACCAGCAGGTCCGGACGACGAATATCATCCGGATCGGGCGGACCGTATATGCGGTCGGCAGGACGACCCTTGAATACATGACCCCGAGTATTTTTGGTAATAAAAATATCATGGATATTTTAAATAAAGGTAAACCATTAACGTTTGTCGAAGGAGCCCAGACACGGGAATATAAAAAAGTGGGCAATGCGATCTTCCTTAATGTTAACGAAGGCACTAAGGTAAAGGTGTATAGCCAGTCAATAAAGTATCTCAGACAGGGCAAGGCCTTCAAACTTCTCGGCGTGAGACAGGTTGTCCATCAGGTCGCGAAAGCCGAAGTGCCGGGCGTGCTGCCGGCAACGGTAATGGAGGGAGTTAGCGCTGCGATCGAGAAGATCGATCCGGACAAGGAGAAGGTCAGCATGGCGGATATCGTTGTAGCATTTGCAACACTGGCCGGCGCAAAAGAGGAAGCCGACCGCGCACATGAAACGCCGGCCGAGAAGGCAGGTAAGGCGACTGACAAGATCGGTTCCGGCAAGGGTACGGGAAAAGGAGAGAATTTCCTGAATGAGATCATTGCCGATAACGAGAATCCGACAGTCTTGAGGATCCCCGTTGAGGTCATTGCGGAACTGGAGCGGGAGGGCTTGTCAAAACCCGAGATCGCCGCACGGCTCGGCATAACCGTGTTCCTGGAGGTTCCGGCGTCGAATGTCTATGTGCGGCTTTACAGCCAGAGTTCTCCTGAACAGGATATCTCGCCGGCAACGCTGGGGCTTGGGCCTGACCGGGAATGTCCTATCAAGGTCCAGGATATGGCAAAGGCCAATACCGTGACACTCTATGCCTCTCCCAAAGGCCTTGGTAAAGATGCCTTCCAGACGCTTCTGCAACGGCATGAAGTGCTGAAAAATACGGTGTTGATACCTATAGGGATCGAGGGTGATAATACCGGCATTGTCCGCGCCATGTTCCTGGGGTTCAGGGATATCTATATCGCGCGTATTGCGGGAACGGCGACCTATTCGAAAACCTGGACGAGCCGATGCGGGATTTC
>JAQURW010000261.1 GCA_028715425.1 Candidatus Omnitrophota bacterium | reverse complement strand
TAAGAAAGACATCCCGGTCTGCGGCCATTGCCTGCATAAGCGCCTCTTCGACGGCCTGGGCGTATGTTAACGATCGGATCGTGTCAATAGACATCGCGTAATAAGTCCTTCTGTTGCGGCCAGGGCGATAGACGGGCGGATCGTACGGCCGCGTCGACTTCGTCCTCTAATCTGGCGCGGCAATCTTCATACCACCACCTGATACCCGGCCATGCGGCTGAAAGGCTTTTTTTTAACCGCCCGATGGGGCATTTCCTCATCCATTGCATGACCTCTTCCTTTGACCTGTAGGGATTTTCAAAATCGAACAGGGGCCCGACATGTTCCCGGTAACGATAGGTAACGCACTCCATAAAATAAGGCCGGGGATCCCGGCGCATCGTATCGCTGTATCGTTTCGCCCTGTCGTATACCGCGCACACATCGTTGCCGTCGATGCGGACCGTCTCGATACCCAACCCCCTGACGCGCCGGTATATCGGCCGGCCCGGCTGGCGGTATTTTATGTGCGTATGCGTGGAGTAAAAGTTATTTTCGCAGACAAAAAGGACCGGCAGTTTCTTGACGACCGCAAAATTAACGCTTTCGGCAAATACCCCTTCTTCGAGCGCCGCGTCGCCGAAAAAGGCGACCGCGATATTCTTCTTTTTATCCATGGCAAAGCTCAGGGCAGCGCCGACACTGACGGGTATCATAGCGCCCAGGATCGGCGCGGCATACATGTTACATGCGCCTGATGCAAGGTGCGCAGAACCTCCCCGCCCCCGGCAACTGCCGGCCGCGCGGCCGAAAAGTTCCTGGACCATGGCCCCAAGGTCCCCGCCTTTGGCCAGATACGCCGCGTGGCACCGGTGCGAGGCAAAGACCGCATCGCTCTTTTTAAGCGCGGCGCATACACCGACGGATACCGCCTCCTGCCCGATCGAAAAATGCGTAGGGGTGCGCATTTCGCCCTGCGGATATATTTCGGCCAGGCGCTCCTCGGCGATACGTATAAGGAGCATATCGCGCATCAATCTTTTTTTCAGTTCTATCGATAAGGTCTTCATATAAAATTCACATGGGCATGCGGATGGGTAAGCTGCCAGAGATACCGGTTTATCTCGTCCAGCCGGCAGAGTTCCCGGCATTTCCGGGCATCCATGGCTGTCCGGAAATAGCGCATCACCTTCTTCCGTCGTTCCCCCTTCCAGATATCCGTAAACGACTCATCATTTAACGTACCGAACGAGCACCTCTTAACCCCTAAGAACGTGTGGCACGGATAGACATCGCCGGTTGCGCTTATATAGGCCCAGAACGGCGCGCCGAGGCACCGGAGGTACGGCTTATCCTTAAAACGTTTTTCCATAGTCTGCCTGCGGAATATGACCCTGAATGTTCCGTCCTGATATTTACCGAATTTTTTCTCGATCGCAAGCATCTTCGTATAGTCAAGTTCTGTGCCGGCATCGTTGGAACTTAACGGATGTTTGGAATACGGCTTGATGATCAGATAATCAACGCCGATCTTCGCAAGTCTTGCCGCAAGGATGCCTGCTTCAGGGGCGTTCTCTTTAAGGAGGAGAAACTGTGTGCCGACGGTCACCCGGCACTGCTTTTTGTTCTTGATGCGCACAGCGTCCTCGAGGTTTTGAAAAACACGGTCAAAATCCATCTGTCCCGCCCGGTGCATTGCCTTATAGGTCCCGGCCGTTCCGGCATCTATACTGACCCTGAGCCACGTCAGATACGGCAGGGCTTTCTCAAGAAATTTTTTGTCCATAAGGGCGCCGTTCGTATTCAGGGCAACGTCTATGCCGCAGTTTTTTGTCGTTCTGATTACCCGCGCCATGTCCTTATGAAGGAGCGGCTCGCCTTCGCCGGCATACATGATGCTTTTAACACCGTGCCGCGCGGCGTCACGAGCCATTTTTTCAAGCACCCCGGTCCCCAGGAATACGGGCCGGCGGGCAAAATCCAAACCGCAGAAGACGCACCGGTGATTGCACGCGCTGGTCGGGCTCACATCGAGAAAGACCGGATAGATATCCTTCCCCTTAAGCCAGTCGCTCACCCGCCCGACATGATATATCAACTTATGGCTGTCGATACGCAATTCGTCCATAGTTTGTGCTCCTCACCCTCCCGGCCCCAATTTAAACGCCTTCTTATACCACGCCGTTATCCGCGCAACCAGGACCCCCTTGGCCGTATTAACGTAATAATCCCCCTCGCGCCGCATAAAGCCGCCGTCGACGATCCCCTGGATCTCGTTCCTCGATTTGGTATCGAGATCATAAACCCTGACGATCTCTTCAAAGGTAAGCTTTTTATCCGGAGAACGGTCTATCTCCATCATAAGGCGCGTCGTTATCGAACGGTCAACAACATAATAAAACGTAAGATAGACGAAAAATAGCATCGCGACAAAGGCACTACCGGCCAGTGCAACACACCATACGCTCCGGTCAAGAGCGGCTAAACAACCGTTCGCGTAAAGATAAGCGCGGCAATACAGGAAAAGCGGCAGCAACAATATCCAGACGGCCAGGAGTATCTGCCAGTGCCGTTTGAGCTTCCTTATGCTGCTATCGGGATCTATAGGGATTATCCCGCTCCTGATAACAACGTAATGAACCGCCATGCCCGCAAACGACGTAATCAGTGCCGCAAGTATTTCGATCATACTATTTTACTGATGTCCTCCGAGATGCAGATAATTCCTCAAAAAATTCATGACCTTTACATGGATAAGACCTTTGGCCGTATTGACATAAAAATCCCCGCTCTTTTGGATCCGGCCCATATAAATCATATCGTCAAGCTCCCGCCGGAACTTCTCCTCCATGCTGTAGCGCTGTTTCATGCCGTCAAGCGTCAGTCTCTTCTCCGGGT
>JAQURW010000079.1 GCA_028715425.1 Candidatus Omnitrophota bacterium | reverse complement strand
TAAAAAAATCCGCCAAAATTTGACTCTTGCCTCATAAACAGGTATATTAATATTTGTATCCCTTATTATTATATGCCAAGAGTAGTCTTTAAAGAGGTTTGTTATGGCTGACACGCTTAAGAAACTCTCGCTGAAGACGCACGGCGTCCGCTATAAGATCCTTATAGCGTTTGTCCTCATGTCCATCATACCGCTTTTGGCGACTTTGTATTTGATAGCGGCCTATGTGCCTCTGGCGAATACCGGTACCCTTTTAGAGATCGCGTGCATATTCTTTATCGCAGCGGGGATCTCATTCCTCGGGTTTTTATTATGCCGATCGATCGTTAATTCCGTGATCGCTCTTTCGGTTCATGCGCGGATCCTGGCAAACGGCAATCTTGAGCACCGGATCGATGATGTCGACTGCGATGAGGTAGGAACACTGGTGCAATC
This sequence comes from Candidatus Omnitrophota bacterium, assembly GCA_028715425.1. Taxonomy (GTDB): domain Bacteria; phylum Omnitrophota; class Gorgyraeia; order JABMRN01; family JABMRN01; genus JAQURW01. The sequence goes on along the minus strand of JAQURW010000079.1, from coordinate 10,002 downwards.
GCTGGACGTTTTAGTCGACCAGCTGAGGAATACCATTTCAGGGCCGAAACGATCCGGCGACGACATTGCGGGCCATTCGATGAAGGATGAATTGACGGGGCTCTACACTATGGCTTATTTGATGACCCGGTTGGATGAAGAGATCGAACTCGGCATCAGGTATCAGCGGCCCTGTTCCCTCATTGTCATAAATCTTGATAATTTTAAAAGCTACGGCAGCGTCCATGGCCAGCTGGCCGCAGAAGGCGCTATAATCGAAATCGCGCAATTGATAAAGAAGACGGTCACCGAAACGGCTGAGAAGGCGGCCCGGCTCGGCGACGACGAATTTGCGGTCCTTCTGCCCGGCAAAAGCAAACGTTTCGCGATAGGTCTTGCGGAAAACCTTCGCTCAAACATCGAAAAATTACCATTATCGACGGCCAAGGGTCAAAAGATTACCGCGACCATGGGGGTAAGCGAAAATCCGCTTGACGGTTCCAACGGCCGGAGTTTGCTTCACAGGGCGCGCGAACGTATCCAGGAGGCTAAGAGGTCCGGTAAGAACCGGGTGGCGATATAACGACAGAGGAGGGGCCATGGCATTGCAGATTACCGAGTATCTCTATCAGATGGTTAACCAGAAGGCATCGGACCTGCACATTACAGCGAACTCAAGCATCCAGTACAGGATCGACGCAAAGGTAGTGCCTGCCGATTCGAAGGTGTTATCCGGTACCGATGTGAAAAATCTGGTCTATTCTTTTTTGACGAAAGAACATATCGAAAAATTCGAGCGCGAGCTTGAACTTGATTATTCTTTCGGCATTGCGGGCCTGGCGCGTTTTCGTGTCAACGTCTTCATGCAGCGGGGGTCCGTCGGATGCGCTATCCGCCTCATACCGTTCGCGATACTGAATTTTGAGCAATGCGGCTTGCCTATCCGGGTCGTAACGGATTTCTGCAAAAAACCCAAGGGGCTCGTTCTTATTACCGGCTCCACCGGCAGCGGAAAGTCGACGACACTTGCTTCGATGGTCGATTTTATAAACAGTTACCGGCCGTGCCACATCATTACGATCGAAGACCCTATCGAGTTTGTGCATCAGAATAAAGTCGCGATCGTCGATCAGCGCGAGGTTTTTAACGATACGCACACGTTTGGCGATGCGCTTAAACACGTCTTAAGGCAGGACCCGGACGTTATTCTGATAGGAGAAATGCGGGACCTTGAAACGATCCAGCAGGCGCTTATCATTGCCGAGACCGGGCACCTGGTATTTGCAACGCTGCATACGTCGGATTGCGTGCAGACGATCAACAGGATCATCGACGTTTTTCCCGCGCATCAGCAGAGCCAGATAAGGACACAGCTGTCATTTGTCCTTTTAGGGATATTGTCGCAGGTCCTTGTCCCCAAGAGTTCCGGTTCCGGCCGTGTGCTTGCCAGCGAGGTCCTGACGGCGACACCTGCCGCGCGCAGCCTGATACGGGAAGGCAAGGTACATCAGCTGTATTCCGTTATTCAGACATCGCAGCGGGAGGGGATGTGCACGATGAACCAGGCGCTCCTTGACCTTTACACTAAAGGCGTCGTCACTTATGATGACTGTATTATGCGTTCTATTGACCCTGAGGAATTTGACCGTTTGGTAGGTTCCAGCGGCCGCAAGGCCAGGTAGGATGGATGGAATTAAAACGAAGGACCTATAAACCGTTAGGCCAGCTTTTGATAGAAAGCGGTCTCCTGACACAGGACCAGCTCGAGAAAGGATTGTCTCTCCAGATGGAAAAGGGAGGGCTTATCGGGCAGATCCTGGTGTCGCTGGGGTATGTCTCAGAAAAGGATATTGCCCAGGCCATTACCGTCCAATACGGATTTCCGTATCTGCCGCTTGAAAATTATGATTTTGACAAAAACATGGTAAAAATAATCCCGGAAAATGTGGCGCGCCAGTACGGCCTTGTCGCTATCGATAAGATGGGGGATATCATAACGGTTGCCATGAGTAACCCCTTAAATGTTCAGGCCGTCGAAGACATCGAGCTTATAACCCATGCGAAGATCCAGATATTCGTAAGTACGCTCGGCGATATACAAAAGATATTGGATTCGTGTTATAAGGAAAACAAGAAGTAACGGTCGGAGGGCTATCCGTTGGCTGAAAACCGTGTTTCATTACATGACCGTCTTATCCGTATGCTTATCGAGATGAAGCTTGTGACCGAGGACGCGGTAGCGAAGGTCCTGGAAGAGCAGAAGGAGAAGGGCGGGAAATTGACCGATCTTCTGGTGTCGATGGGGCTGGTGTCGAAAAAGGATATTTCCGTCGCGCTGTGCCGTGAATATGGCTGTCCGGCTATCGACCTCGGGCGTTTTAAAATAATCCCCGAGGTTATCGGCCTTATTCCCAAAAAGATCGCGAAACAATATTCCATTGTCCCCGTTTCCAAGATAGGCTCGATCCTGACGGTGGCAATGACGGATCCGCTGGATATCCTGGCTATCGACGACTTGAAGGCAGCAAGCGGGTGCGAGATCTGCCCGGTTCTTGCCCAGGAGAAGGATATCGCCAATGCCATTGCCGAACATTATGACGGTGTTACGCATGATTCGATAGAAGCCATGGTCGATGATATCGGCAAGCATGATGCCGATATCAACGTGATCGAAGACGCAAAAGGGGGCGAGTTTAATAATGCCGAACTCCTGCGTCTTACCCAGGATGCGCCGGTGGTCAAGATAACCAATCTTATCCTGTCGGATAGTGTGCGTCTCCGCTCAAGCGATTGCCTTATCGAACCGCTCGAAGATCAGGTCCGCGTACGCTATCGTGTCGACGGGATGCTTGTCGAAGGCAAAAAACTTCCTTTTAAAATGCAGTTCCCGATTGTATCGCGCCTTAAGGTCATGGCGGACCTTAATATCGCCGAACGGCGTTTGCCGCAGGACGGACGTTTTAAATTAAAGATACAAAACCACGAGGTCGATTTCCGGATCTCGATCCTGCCGACGAGTAAAGGGGAAAAGGTTGCCTTGCGTGTCCTCGATAAATCCCAGGCCATGCTCTCGCTCGATACCCTCGGGTTTGAGCAGAAACCGCTCGCGGACCTGAAGGCGATGTCCGAACATCCTCACGGGATGATCCTGGTCTGCGGCCCGACCGGCTGCGGGAAGACCACGACGCTCTATTCCGTATTAAAATATATCGATACCCCCGATGTCAATATCGTGACCGTAGAAGACCCGGTCGAATATCAGCTGCCGGGCATAAACCAGGTCACGGCCCGGCCTGATATCGGGCTTAGTTTTGCCTCCGCGCTCCGGTCGATCCTGCGCCAGGATCCCGATATTATCATGGTCGGTGAAATACGCGATTTTGAGACCGTTGACATTGCGATCAAGGCTGCCCTGACAGGGCATCTGGTGCTGAGCACCCTTCACACGACAACGGCAAGCGGGTCAATGGTACGGTTGATGAATATGGGTGTCGAGCCGTTTCTGATCGCATCAAGTATCCTTATGGTAGCTGCGCAGCGTCTGGTGCGACGCGTCTGCCCCAACTGCAAAGAGCCGCATCAGGTCGATCCTGCGGTTATCGAACGGATTGGCCTTAAGAAAGGGGCGGTTGTTTATCGTGGTAAGGGCTGTAAGGCGTGCCAGAATACGGGGTACCGGGGCCGCGTCGGACTCATCGAGACGCTGGTATTAACGCCTGCCGTACGCGACCTGATCCTTGATCGCCGCGATGAACATATCATTACCGAGACGGCGCGCAAGGAAGGTATGGAAACCCTTCGCATGTCAGCGATCAAAAAGGTGATTGAAGGTACGACCAGTATTGAGGAAGTTCTTCGTGTAACCGATGGTGAACAGGATGTGCCGGTGAGGTAACGATGAAACAATCTCTTATCGACAGGCTTGTTGAAGTCCTTCAAGAGTCGCATTTGGTATCCGACGATAGGATAAACGAGGTGCTGCGGCTTCAGAAGGAGAAAGGCGGGTCTTTCGGTAATATACTGATCGAAAAAGGATATATTACTCAAAAAAACCTCTTGATGCTGGTGAGCCAGCAGCTGAGTATCCCGCCTATCGATCTTTCAAAATATAAGGTCGATCCGGAGGTCGTTAAACTCATCCCGGAAAAAACCGCGCGAGAGTACAAGTTGTTTCCGATAGCGACGATCGGCAACAAGATAACCGTTGCGATGGCTGATCCGACGAATATTATCGCCATCGATGACATTAAAACCCTGACCGGCCGCGATGTCGACCTGGTATTGTCATCGCTGGCGGATATCGAGAACGTCATCACGCAGCATTATAAGCTCGACATGGACTCCGATTTCAATAAGATCATGTCCGAGGCGGATCCCGACAGCGCGTCTCAAGTAGAAGTGGTCGAGGAGGACGATAATATCGATGTCGGCGAGATCAATGCCGCCAGCAAGAAGGCGCCGATCGTAAAGCTGGTCAGCATGATCCTGAACGAAGCGCTTGCCAATCGCGCGAGCGATATCCATATCGAACCTCAGGAAGGCTCCGTAAGGGTGCGTTATCGTGTCGACGGCCAATTGCGCGAAGCGCTTTCTATCCCGCGGCGTAACCAGAATGCCATTATTGCGCGTATTAAGATCATGTCGAACCTTGATATTACGGAGACACGCGCCCCGCAGGACGGCCGTTTCAGGATAGAGTTCCGCGGACGTGAAATCGATTTCCGGGTTTCTGTCCTGCCGATCACCTTCGGGAACAAGATAGTCATGAGGGCCCTTGATAAGTCGAGCCTGAGCATGGGGCTCGATAAACTGGGATTCCTTCCCGATACCCATGCCTCCTTTAACCGGGCTATCAGCCGGCCCTACGGCATGATCCTTATTACCGGCCCGACGGGAAGCGGAAAGTCAACGACCCTATATTCCATACTCAACCAATTGAACACACGGGAGAGAAATATTGTGACGATCGAAGATCCCGTTGAATACCAGGTGCCCGGTATTACACAGATCCAGGTCAATGCCGATATCGGCCTTACCTTTTCGAACGGTCTTAAATCGATCCTGCGCCAGACTCCCGATATTGTCATGGTCGGCGAGATACGCGACGGCGAGACCGCCGATATTGCGATTAAGGCTGCCTTGACCGGACAGCTTGTCCTGAGTACGTTGCACACGAATGATGCCCCGAGCGCTCTTACGAGGCTGGTCGATATGGGAATAGAGCCTTTTCTGATAGCCTCAAGCGTGATCATGACAGCCGCCCAAAGGCTGTGCCGCAAGATATGCCCCCATTGCAAAGAAAAATACGATATAGCCGACAGCGCCCTCGAGAAAGCCGGGATCCGTTTTTCCGCTTCGAATAAAAAGCCCGAGGCCTTTTACCGGGGTAAGGGATGCGCCAAATGCAACCAGTCGGGTTATCTGGGCAGGATCGCCCTCCTGGAAACATTCACGGTCAACAATACCATCAGGGAAATGATCGTCCAGAAGAAGTCCGCCGATCATATTAAGCGCTATGCGGTCGAGCAGGGGATGAAAACCCTCCGCGATAACGGCATGACGCATTTCTTGAACGGCGTCACGACGCTTGAAGAGATATTGAGGGTTACGTCGGAAGAATAATGCGAGGTGAACGATGATCCTGTTTGAATATAGCGCGAAAGACGCGCAGGGGAAAATGATAAAAGGTATTGTCGAGGCTAATGACCGCAAGGCGGCAGTGGATATCCTGCGCAAAAAAAATCTTATCATTCTGTCTCTGGCGGACAAGAAACCCGCATTCAGCCTTGCGACCCTGTTCCCGTTTTTGAGAAGCAACAAGATCAAGACCGACGATATTGTTATCTTTTCCCGGCAGATGGCGACCGTCGTGGCGGCAGGTATCCCTCTGGTCAATGCCCTGGATATCATCGGCGAGCAGATGGAAAAACCTGCCCTGCGGGCCCGGATATTCAAAATACGTGATGATGTAGAGGCCGGGGCGTCGCTGTCCGAGGCGCTCGGTAAAGATAAAGATTTCTTTTCGTCATTTTTCGTGAATATGATAAGGGCAGGGGAGACATCGGGAACCTTAGACGAGATATTGGAGCGCCTGGCGCAGTACATTGAAAAAAGCGATACACTTCAGCGGAAAGTAAAAAGCGCCATGGTGTACCCTCTGGTTGTGTCGTGTATGGCTGTTGCCGTGACGATGATCCTTATGGTGAAGGTCATACCGGTCTTTAAGGATATCTACGCCGGGTTCGGCGCGGCATTGCCCGGCCCGACACAGGTGCTGATAAATGTAAGCGATTTCCTGACGAAAAATATTATTCTCATCATAGGGGCCGTGGTCGGCATCGTATTCGGTGTGCAGCGTTATGCGGCGACAAAAGACGGGCGGCGCCGGCTGGACCGGATGCAGCTCGGACTGCCGATTTTCGGGCCGCTTATCAGAAAGGTTGCTGTCAGTAAATTTACCCGCACGTTCTCTACGCTGGTCCGGAGCGGTGTCCCGATCTTAAATGCGCTTGATATCGTAGGCAAGACCGCCGGCAATGTCATCGTCGAGGATGCTGTCGAAAATGTCAAAAAAAATGTCAGGGAAGGCGAAAATATTGCAGGGCCCCTATCCAAAACGGCTGTTTTTCCTCCGATGGTTGTCCGCATGATAAGTATCGGCGAAAAGACCGGCCAGCTTGAAAAGATGCTGACCAAGATCGCAGATTTCTATGATGCGCAGGTCGATATCGCGGTCACCGCCCTTTCGAGCCTTATCGAACCGCTGATCATTGCTTTCCTGGGCATTGTCATCGGCGGTATCGTTGCCTGTATGTTTTTGCCGGTTCTTAATATTTCGACGGTCATAAGCGGCGGCTAACAGCTAAGGATTAAAGACAATTAACGCGATCGGAGGGGTATCGTGAAATTATCAAGCAAGGGATTTACGCTTCTAGAGATCATGTCCGTTGTCGCTATAATTGTCATTTTAGCGGCGATAGTTCTTCCTAATGTATTGAACGACCGGGCTGTGGCACAAAAAAATGCCTGCATCGCTAACCTTTATCAGATCATGAAAGCTAAAGTGATATGGGCGAACGAAAACAATAAACAGGAGACTGACCTGCCTGGATGGGCGGATCTCGTGCCCGAGTACATCAAAGAACAGCCGTCATGCCCTGCGAACGGCGTTTACGCGATCAGAGCTGTAAATTCATATCCGACCTGCACGGTATCAGGCCACACAATTTCAGAATAATGAATGAAATGTATGAGCGCATTTTTGGTTAAGATAGAAAAAGTATAGTTCCTAACATTGACTTTTTGTACTTAACATGGTATACTTTATTCAGTACCTTGGAGGAAAGGCTTAAGGAATATATTAGTGTGTCTACCTTAGGTCAACCCCAAAAAAAGGCAGAAAAGAGGTGATACTAATGAAGGTGAACAGAAAAGGTTTTACGCTTGTCGAAATTATGATCGTCGTCGCAATTATAGGGTTACTGGCTGCTATCGCTATTCCGAACTTTATCAAGGCTCGTAACAGAGCACAGATAAATGCTTGTATAGCCAACCTGAAACAGATCGATGGAGCTAAACAGGTATGGGCACTTGATGTCGGAAAGACGGATACCGATACGCCTGATTGGACCGATCTTACGCCTAACTATATTAAAAAGACTCCAACCTGTCCGAGTGGCGGAGCTTATAGTATACGGGCGGTTGCATCGGATCCTACATGCAGTGTAACCGGTCATCTTCTGTAGTTGTGACAAGTGTTTTGCATAAAGAAAAAGCCCCCTATTTTGGGGGCTTTTTCTTTTGACCCTGTTATTTGCCTATTGACAACTTATTCCGCCTATGATAATGTTATAAATATAATATAATCATGTTCTATAAACCAAGAGCCGCAAAACGAGTATGCGCAAGTGTTGATATCGGAAGCCATTCGATAAAAGTACTTGAGTCTCTTATAGAACACAATGCGCAAACGATAACCAAGTATGCAGTCAAAGAGCTCTCTTCTGAAAAAGACCTCCCTGAAAAGCTTAAAAATGCCATAGATGATGCTAAACTTGATTCAAAAACTGTCAGGATTGCATTGTCCGGTCCGAACGTAATTGTTCGTTTTATCACGATGCCGCGTATGAAACCTGAAGAGCTTATGGGCGCGCTTGAATACGAGGCAGACCGCCATATTCCTTATGCCGTCGATGAGGTGAGCCTTGATGCCCGCGCGATTGGCCCTACAAAGGAAAACCCGGACATGATGAGAGTCCTTTTTGCCGCTGCGAAGAAGGATATCGTCCATGAGCGCGTCAAGCTGCTTTCCGATCTGGGGCTGACGGTGAGCCTTATTGACGTCGACGCGTTCTGCGTAGTGAATGCCTTTATCGCGAACGAAGGCGACCAGGCGGCCGCAGGCGTATGCGCGTTTTTGAACGTCGGTTACAAATACACGACCATGATCATTGTGAAGGGCGGTACGCCGTATTTTACCCGCGATATACAGCTTGGCGGCCGCGAAATAAAAGATAGCGCGAGCGAGGCGCCGCTTGAAAAGCTGATGGAAGAAATCCGTTTGTCGCTTGGTTATTATGAAAATCAGTACGGAAATCCGCTTGAAAAGATCTATATCTCAGGGGGGCTTGCGCGCCTGGAAAGCCTGGTGGCCGGTATCGAGAAGACCATCGGGATCAAGCCCGTTATGTGGAGTCCCATCGCCGCGTTTAATGTGGATGCAGCCCTTGACCGCGCCAAACTTGAGGATATGAGCTCTTCTCTTGCCGTTGCGTGCGGCCTGTTGGCGAGAAAAGATATTTAGGTTTCTCATGATAGAAATAAATCTTCTGCCGAAAGACCTGAGAGTCAAAGAGATCAAGTCGCCCGATCTCGGCGATATGCCGATTATACCTATCGGTATTGGTGTCTTGGCCCTTATGTTCGTTATCCATATTACTCTTATCGCCGTCAATAGCGTGTTTGACGGTTCATACGTTAAACTAAAATCCCGCTGGGACGGATTTGCGCCCGAGAAAAAGAAATTAGACACCCTGAACGGGCGTCTCAAGGATCTCGATGCCAAGGTGAAGACAATCGAAGAACTGACGGCAAACAGGGTTCTCTGGGCGGAGTTCTTTGACGGCCTCTCGAACGCGACGCTGGCCAATGTCTGGTATTCATCGTTTTCCTTCGATGGTATGGCTGAAGGCGGAACGTTGGCCCTCGACGGATTTGCAACAGGGCCGTCCGAAGTGGCTACGGCGTCGGTAGGCCGGCTTATCAATGCGCTTAAGGACGAAAAGAAAATCTCCAAATACGTCGATCGGATCGACCTGGAATCTGTCCAGGAGGCGAAGATCGGCCAGGAGGAAGTCATGAGATTCAGGCTCTTGTGCGTTCTCATGAAGAGGTCGGATGTAAAACAATGAAGATCGACATTCGCAACAAGATAACCGAGTTCATCAACAGTAAGAGCAAAAAGGATATCGCCCGGGCGATCATTGCCTTGTTTGTCGTTGTCGGGATCCTATACGGATATTTTTTTATCGAACCCGCGATGTCAAAGCTTTTAAAGCGGCTTAAAGAGGTACAGGGGGTGAGGGTCGATCTAAGCCAGCTTGAAGATGCCTTAAAACGTCAGGACCTTCTTCAAACTCGAATGGACGATATGAACAGGAAAGTTTCTCTTTATGAAAAAAAATTGCCCCGGGAGAATGAAATACCGCTACTCCTTGAGGAGCTTTCCCGTATGGCGAAAGATACAAACGTGAAAATAGTCGGTATAAACCCGATACGTAAGATGGCAGCTGTTCAGCCGGATAAGACGCCAAAACCGTATAAGGCGATTCCCATCGGCATTACCGCGGTGTGCGGTTACCATGAGCTGGCGACCTTTATTAACAGGCTTGAAGGCGCAGACAGGTTTATTAATATCGGCAATATTTCGGTCAAGACGACGGCCGGCGGCAAACAGCCTCCGACCGTTGATATTATCGTTTACACGTATATTTTGAGCATCTCGGGAGGGTAAGCGCGCGTGAG
>JAQURW010000260.1 GCA_028715425.1 Candidatus Omnitrophota bacterium | reverse complement strand
GGGTATCGATACGCCTCTTTTGGTGACGATCCCGAACCTGGTCTACCACGGTTTTAAAGGGATGAGCGACGAAGAATCGGTTATCATCAATACCCCGACCGAACCGTATAACCGGGCGCATCCCGATGAATACCGCCTGGACCCGTTCGACAACGATATCCCTTTTGATTGGAGGAAATGATGAGTCTTAAAGGCGTAGTCCTGGCCGGCGGACTGGGGAAGCGGCTCTATCCCCTGACAAAGATCACCAATAAGCATCTCCTGCCTGTCTATAATAAACCGATGATCTATTATCCGATCCAGACGCTCGTGGATGCGGGTATCCAGGATATCCTGATCGTGACCGGCGGCAATCACGCCGGCGAATTTTTACGGCTCCTGGGGAACGGGGCGCAATTCGGCCTTGTGCATCTTAATTATACCTATCAGGAGGGCGAAGGCGGGATCGCCCAGGCCCTTGGGCTGGCAAGGCATTTCGTCGGCAAAGACAAGGTCTGCGTTATCCTCGGTGATAATATCATCGAAAAGGGGATACGCGATGCCGTTGAAGAGTTCAGGACAGAGGAGCGCGGCGCGAAGATAATGCTTAAGAAGGTCAAAGACCCTGAACGCTTCGGTGTCGCAGAATTCCGTGACGGAAAGATCGTCCGTATCGTGGAGAAACCGAAACAGCCGAAATCCGATCATGTCGTGACCGGGATCTATATGTATGATGCCGGGGTCTTTGATATCATAAGGACGCTCAAACCTTCCCGGCGGGGCGAACTGGAGATCACGGACGTTAATAACGAATATTTGAGGCGCGGGATGTTGAGTTACAGTATTTTAAAAGGCTGGTGGACGGATTCCGGCACGTTCGACTCGCTTCTCTATGCCAATAACCTGGTGGCACGGCTCGAGGGCTCATGAGATATAAAAAAATCCTTATTACCGGCGGAGCCGGTTTTATCGGGTCGAACTTTATCCGGCATGTCATGCAGGGCGCCGGGATATTTAAAGGGACGATCGTCAATCTGGACAAACTTACCTATTCGGGCAATCGCGCCAACCTGCGGGACCTGGAGGACGACCGGCGGTATACGTTCGTCAAAGGGGATATCTGCGACGAAAAGCTTGTCGCGCGGCTCATGAAGGGGTGCGACCTGGTAATAAATTTTGCGGCCGAAAGCCATGTCGACAGGTCCATCCAGGACCCGAGCGCCTTTATCAGGACCAACATCGTCGGCACCCAGGTGCTCCTGGATGCCGCCAGAAAATATAAGATAAAGAGGTTTATACAGATATCGACCGACGAGGTTTACGGCAGTGTCGCCCGGGGGTATTCCGATGAAGAGTCGCCCCTTAAACCGAACTCGCCCTACGCGGCAAGCAAGGCCGCGGCCGATCTTTTGGTACGGGCTTATTTTGCCACCTATAAAATGCCGGTCATCATAACGAGGAGCTCGAACAATTTCGGGCCGTACCAGTACCCCGAAAAGGTGATCCCGCTTTTCATTACCAATGCCATCCAGGACCAGAAACTCCCGGTGTATGCTGACGGCTCGAATGTGCGCGATTGGATCTTCGTCGGCGATAACTGCTCCGCGGTCCTTTTCGCGGCATTACACGGCGAGGCCGGCGGGGTGTACAATATCGGCGGCGGCACGGAACTCAAAAATATCGAGCTGACCAGGATGATCCTGAAGATACTTAAAAAACCTGAACGCCTGATCGCTTTTGTTTCCGACCGGCCCGGGCATGACAAACGTTATGCGCTTGATTCGTATAAGCTTTATAAACTGGGATGGCGCCCGGCCGAAGGCGGTTTTCGGCACAAACTCGAAATGACCGTAGGGTGGTACAAGGAAAATCAGGCATGGTGGCACCGCTTAAGGCTGAAAAAACAAAAATTCTGGTGATCGGTTCCGGCGGTATGCTGGGCAAGGATCTTTATCAGGAATTGGCTGGGAACTACAGGGTGGCAGGGGCCGATATCCGGCTATCTTCTTCCGGCGATGAATTCATCGAACTTGATATAACGGATGAAGAAGCTGCCGTGCGGCGCCTGACCGGGGCAAGGCCGGATGTTATCGTTCATCTGGCGGCATGGACCGATGTTGACGGGTGCGAGAACGACCATGCAAAGGCGACGGCGATCAATGTTTCCGGTACCGCGCATGTCGCCCGAGCCGCCGTGGCGCTCAACGTACCGCTTATTTATGTCAGCACTGATTTTGTTTTTGACGGCAGAAAAAAAACGCTTTACAGGGAGGATGATCGTCCCCATCCGATCAATTTTTACGGGATGACAAAGCTGGCCGGGGAACAGGAAGTCTTAAAGACCCGTAACTTTGTCATCCTGAGGACAAGCTGGCTTTACGGCACCAACGGGAAAAATTTCGTCGACACGGTCATCGGCAAGGCGCAGGAAAAAAAACGGCTGGAGATTGTTGATGACCAGGCAGGGTCGCCGACCTATACGAAAGATGCGGCAAAGGCTATCCATGCTATCATCGCTCATCTTCCGGCGACCGGAGGGAAGATCTATCACGTCTCGAATAAGGGTGTGGTCTCATGGTATGAGTATTGCCGGCAGATCATGCGCTATGCGGGAATGGACGATGTAGAGGTTGTTCCGATATCGAGCGATACCTTAAACCGGCCGGCCCGGCGGCCGGCATTTTCCGGCCTCGATGTCGGGCGTCTGGAAAAAGAGGCTGATATTACGATGCGGCCGTGGACGGAGGCATTAAAGGAGTATATACATGAGCGCAAAACTGTACGCTGAACTCGAGAAAAAGATCAAGACAAAAAAGGCCCGCATCGGGATCATAGGGCTGGGCTATGTCGGGCTGCCGCTTGCCGTTACGTTCGCTAAAAAAGACTTTGAGGTCGTCGGTATCGATATCGA
>JAQURW010000078.1 GCA_028715425.1 Candidatus Omnitrophota bacterium | reverse complement strand
AATAAAAAAATACGTTGATTTCAAGCCCGAGGAGCCTCATGCGGCCTTTCAGGTCGTCGATAGTATACCCCCGCCTGACATGCCCCCATCTATGGCATACGTACCAATCTTCCGCTTCCTGGATATCGGCATGGCCGAAATAACCGGAAAATTCAGGATCGATCAAAAAACGAAGGAACCGGTTCTTGAACAGGGCCCTTTTGATGAAGGACGGCCGATATGCCTGCGTCGGGAATGTAAAGATCAAAAAACCGTCTTTTTTCAGTACGCGCCTTGCTTCGCTGAGCACGCCGTCGTCGTCGGGGATATGCTCGATGACGCAATTAGAGAACACGATATCAAAGGAGCCGTCTTTACAGGGGATCCCGGTCCCGTTCCCCTGGACGATCGTACCGGTGTTCCGTTTTGATATAAAAGAGAGCTCGTCCCTGTCGATATCGAGGCCGTAATACTGTGCGCCGCGCCCGGCAAAAAAGCCCGAGAAATAGCCTTTGCCGCAGCCTATTTCAAGGACTTTTTTGCCCTTAAGGTCATTGCCAAAAAAAGGTTCGAGGTTTTTCAGGTCGATATACCGCGGGATATTGAAAAGCTTATCGCTAAGATTAAAAAGACGGGCGTTCAAGCGGAAGAGGAACTTGAGAGTTCTCTCCAGCCTTGTTTTTGCCAGAACAATGTCACGGGGATCACGGGTATCCATAATGTTTACCTGGTTAAAAATGCGGGCCTGGAAGCCCAGGCATTACACCGGCCGCAGATCGGTATCTTATCATATTCGCCGTTAAGATGATAGGCCCTGTACCGTTTGATCTTATCCGAGGACCATATCTCCTCAAAACTTTGGCGGTTCAGGTCGCCGAGTATCTCTTGCTGATCCCAATCGACGCAACAGATGCTTACCGTGCCGTCCCAATTGACGGAAGGGAACATCCATAAGGAAAAACAGGGATATCGTTTCCTGTCATTGAACGTTGCGCCTTGCGGAAAGGCCCCTGTCCAGGAATTAAAATACATGAATTTCAGGGTGACGGGTTTACGTTCCCATTTCTTCTTAAACGCCGCTACCTCATGGAGGTTGTTTTCATACGAGACATAATGTATCCCTATATCCGGATACCGCGACGCCCGGGATCGTTTAGCTTCGATGAGATCGTTGATGTTTTTTTCCACCGTAGCCAGCGGCGCATGCCGTATCTTTTCATAGCCTTCTTCGGTGGCATTGTCGACGCTGAAATTTATATTGTCAACTTTAAGAACCATCAGGGCATCCGCCAACTCTTTGGTTAAGAGTTGACCGTTCGTGGAGATGTATACCCGGTTATCCCGATGGGCCGTTTTGATGATCTCGATGATTGCGGGTAACGATTTGTGCAGGAACGGCTCACCGTCCTTAAAAAGAAAATAGCTGTGACCCCCGTGCCGCGAGACTTCGCTTGATATCTTTTTGACCAGCTCTAACGAGATGAACCCTTTACGCCGTGAACTCATGGGGTTAGGGCATATGGAACAGCGCAGGTTGCAGAGATTGGTCGGCTCCAGGTTGAAGAAAGGCGGTACCGGTTTGTTTAAAAGGCAATAGCGCGCGTATACCCTGTAAAGATACGAAAGAGGCCCTCTCTCAAGGCCGATATGCGATCCGTATCTCCTGTATATTGTTTCGGTAAGGCCGCGTATCATACGTCGATTGCTCCCCTACAAGGTCGTTAGCGTCAGACTTTCTTAAAAAAGGCGGTCCAGTTCATGAGCGACCTGAGCCGGACAGCCAGGGTAAAATTTACCGGGTACAATTTTGAGACCGAATAGAATTCATATAATCTATTGAAGAGTTCGCCGATCCGGAGGTGCGGCATCGTTTTAATGACAGGCACAAGGAACCGATAAAGGCGCTTATTTCTCGTTATAAGATTGAAAAATATACGCAGGTTCATGATCTGCATTTTTTCCCGCGGCGTCCTGAACTTTATGGGAGAGCCGTCATAATAAAACCCGCCCTGGTTTTTTTTGTCGTCGATATATCCACGGCCGGCGGCAAGGTCGTATATCTTCGTCCCTTTGTACGGCTGGAGCAAGGTACATGCCGCATGATCGACGCCCAGTTCCATGTTTAATTTGAGCGTTGCCAGCGCTTCGTCGAAGGTCTCACCGGGATTGCCGACCATGTTGAGCGTCATGACCTTGATCTTGTTCTTTTTGAGCGCGTCACAGGCGGCTTTTATATCCTCCCGTTCGATGTGTCTGTTCAATATTTCGCGGCGCATGGAATCGCTAGCGGATTCTATTCCGATCGCGATGTAGACGCATCCGGCCGATCTAAGCATTTCGGCCAGTCCCGGTGTCCTTGCCAGTACGTCCGGCCTCATGTGGCAGCTGAACGGCAGCCTGACCCTTTTTTCGTACAGAGGCAGAAATGTGCGCAGGAAAGCGGGGGAGAGCATATCGTCGACAAATTTCAGGGACTCAAGCGGATAATTACCCTTGACGGTCTCGATCTCGCGGACGACGTTCTCGGCGCTTCGGTGCCGGTAGAGTCTTCCTTTATCCGCATAGAGGATCTTATACGAATGATTGAAACAGTAGCTGCAGTCGAAGGCACAACCCCGCGACACATAAAATCTTTTGACCGGATTTTCGAGTAAATTCCTGTTTGCCTCATACATAACAGCTCTATCAGGGAACGGAAGCGCATCAAGGTCGTCGACCAGGTCCCTGAGCTTATTTTTGACGATACTGCCGCCCTTTTTAACATAAAAATTCTCGACGGCGGAATAGTCGTGCCCGGCCTCGACTTTTGAAACGAGATCGGGCAGCGCGTAATCGCCTTCTCCTATGCAGATGGCGTCGACGTCCGAGAATGGCGTGAAAAAATCCTGGTTATAAGTCGGGTAGGGCCCCCCGAATACGGCAACGGCTTCCGGGAAAAGGGTTTTGAGGCGTTTGTTCAAAGCGATATAACTTTGTTCAAACCCCGTTACCAGGCTATAACAGAGTATCGCCGGCCGGTAAGCCTTTAATCCGGATATCATGCGGCCGTTTTGTTCGAACAGTTTTACGCTATAGCCGTTTTTTTTCAGGATGCCGGCAAGCAACATGATGCCCAGCGGCTCAAACGCGAATTGATGGTCCGCTATAAAGGCTATTTTCGTCTTTTGTTCCGCCACAGGATCCCCTTTAACTGAATTCACCGAAGATCTTCATACCCTCGATAAACGGCATGATCCTCCTCGCCGTGTACGTATTTAATAACGTCAGCCCCATGATGGCCAGATAACTTGGCTGGGGGATATCGCATCGGTTGCATATCGGTATCGTTGACCAGGCCCGCTTGAGGTGTAAGGCCCTTTTTTCTTTCATGGCCTCCGAATTCCACACCTTGGCGAGCGACCCTTCGGTAAAGATATTACCGACCACCTCTTCGTTATCGTTTGCCATACAGCACAGAGAGACGGTCCCGTCCCAATAGATGTTCGCCTGCCGCCAGAGATAAAAACACGGTTTATCGCAGATCCCGGCCGGCCTTGAGTCGCCTTTCATGAACCGCAGGTCGATGAGCCTTTTTATCCGTACGGCATCGAGGTTTTTCCGGCGGCTCCACTGCTTCAGGAAATCGTCCCGCTCGCCCCTGGTCTCGTCGGATAAGACCATCTGGACCACGGCAAAGTTCTTGTTTTTGATCGTGCCCTTTATGTCGAGGAAGTCCCTGATGTTTGCCGTAACTTTATTATAATCGGCGTTCAGCCGTATCTTTTCGAAGGTCTCCCTGGCAGCGCCGTCCACGGCCAGGATTATATAATCAAGCCCGGCCTTTAACAGGGCCTTTGCCATGGCGGCGTCCAATACGGTGGCGTTGGTGGAGATGCCGGAGCGGATATTTGACGACGCGCAATAGCTGACCATTTCGACAATGTCAGGGTGGAGCAGCGGTTCGCCCAGGCCGTGCAGATATACCAGCTCGGCATAATCCTTGATCTCATCGATCACGCGCTTGAATTTATCGAGAGGAAGTCGCCCTACGGGTCGTTTCATGTGATTGATGGCGCACATCGTGCAGCGTATGTTACATTGATTGGTCGTCTCGAGGACGATCTCGGTAGGCAGTGAATCAAGGGATGCGTTTTTACGCATATAGTTTTTTGTTATGCCGAACCTGTTCAGACTGCGTCTCATAGCGTGTGGCCCCTTTTCATCGCGTAGCGCGCAAGGGTTTCGGGATTAAGCCCGAACGAAAGGTTAAGTTCGTTATAACACATGATATTGCATGCAGTGCAGGGGTTTTTTTTACCGGCGTGTTGAAAGGCATTCTGAAAACCGTCTTCCAGGCTTGACAGCGCATCGACCCCGCCTATAAGCCTTGGGCAGGGATATATCCGTGAATCGGTATCGATGGTGCAATAGAATTTCCCCGCGTAACAGCGTATCCATTTAAAAGACGGCTTTCCGAACACAGTGTCTTGCCGCGTTTGATAGGGCCATTTTTTTGTCAGGTCAAAGAGCGTATAGGAGCTGCGTATGGGCAGGCCGCTCTTTTTCAGCCGGACGATCGTATCGATCGCGGCCAGATATTCGGGCCAGGCAGGCGCCAGGGGTGAGGTTGCCATGACGCCTTGTTCGTTTTCCTGCGACATTAAGATAAAAAAACTGACCGGGGCCTTATATCGTTGCGCAATATGCGCGAGCTCCTCGATCGAAGCAAGGTTGTTTTTGGTGAGCGTGCAGGCGATCCCGAGCGAGGTGCCGGTCCGGTTAACGACGGCCTCCAGCGCTTCCACTATTTTATCATACGTACCCCGGCCTCTGTTCAGGTCATTGGCCTCTTTCCCGCCGTCAAGACTGATGTGGACGTAATCCAGGTCTTTGATCAGGGCGATCTTGTCTTTGACCAGTATCCCGTTCGTGTTGATCCCGCAGCGTATGCCGCGTTTTTTTATTGCGGCCACGATCCGGCCCAGGTCGTCGCGGAGAAGCGGTTCTCCGCCCAGTATGCATATCTGCCGGGTGCCGGCCTTAGCGAGGTTGTCGACGACCGTTAAGGCCTCGTCGGTGTTCATGACGGCGGTCTTTCGGCTGTAGAAGCGTTTATAGCAATAGGCGCATTTCATGTTGCAGCTATTGTTCAGGATGAGGTTTGCGTAATAGGGGAAATACCTTTTTGTTATGTGAGCTGTCACGACGCGTAAGGCGTCTTTTATTTTTTTCATATCATTCCCGCAGCTTTTCCTTGAGGTGCCCGGTAATGGTCGCTACATCAAGGCCGAAAAACATGTTTAAGTCCAGATAACAGGTAAAACAGCAGGTCTTACAGTTTGTGTTGACGGTCCTTTCCCATGCCGTCCGTGTTCCGTCTCTAAGCACGTTGGGCGCGGGTTTGGTCCTGTCCATCAGGACCGGGCACGGAAAGACATCGCCGTTGGCATCGATGACGCAATAGTAGATACCCGCATAACATTTCGGATATTTAAAATCCGGCTCCGCGATAAGCCGCTCTTTCGTGTAGTCCTTCCATCGCAGGGTAAAGTCCAGGGCCTTCATGGAATAGGTGATGTTGGCGCCTTCGGCCTTTGCGTTTTTTATGCGCCTGAAGACGTCTTTGTATTCTTCATTCGACGGAAGTATCCGGACGGCCTGCCGTCCGGCCGTGCTTTCCTGGGATATTAAATTGAAAAAATTAAGGTTAAATTTGTACTGTTGCGAAAGATCGACCAGGTAATCGATCGAGTCGAGGTTATTTTTCGTAATGACCGTGACGATACCGAGGGGGATCTTGCGGGCTGAGGCGGCGATGATGGCATCCAGCACTTTTCGAAAAGTATTTTTCCCTCTGTTCAGTTCGTGGCC
This sequence comes from Candidatus Omnitrophota bacterium, assembly GCA_028715425.1. GTDB lineage: Bacteria > Omnitrophota > Gorgyraeia > JABMRN01 > JABMRN01 > JAQURW01. Next base: position 4,725 of record JAQURW010000078.1, on the reverse strand, counting down.
TTTTTCGTCGCCGTCGAAACTTATGTACAAATGGTTGAGGTTGTTAAGCCAGTCCAGGTTCTTTTCGACAAGAAGGCCGTTCGTGTTCAGGACGCACTCCACGTTCTTCTTTCGCGCGTAGAGAACGATGTCTTTAATGTCTTCCCTTAAGAGCGGTTCGCCGCCGATCAGGCATAACCGTCTCATGCCCAGCCGCGACAGGTCGTCGATCATGGCGCAGGTCTCGACGGTAGTCATGACATATTCGTCCCGATCGTAAAAGGTCCCGTAGCAGTACGCGCACCGCATATTGCAGCTATGGTTGACAAGATACGATATGTAGAGAGGGGCCCTTGTGCGGAAGATCTTGTTTTTTACCAGATTCGCGCTGAACAGGGCCTTGTTAAGCATGTTTTTCATACGGTGGCGCCTTAAAAATGTCCTTCCTTGAGTATGTATTTTATGTATTCGGACCCGATCGAGAATACCCGGTACGCTTCGTCGGGCCCTTTGGCTATATGCGTTAATAGCCTGTAAAAATATGACGGCCGGTTATAAAATTTTTTATGAAAAAGTACGGCAGACTTTTCTATCTCTTGGTGCGAAAGGCCGGGATAATCGACCGGGCACAGCTGAAAGCCGTCTTTGGTGACAAGTGAGCGGCCGGTTAAATATCCTTTTTGGGATAGCTCGTTGTAAAATTCGGTGCCGGGTAACGGTGTCGCGATGGAGCATTGGAGCGTATCGATTTTGAGGCCTGCGGCAAAATCAATGCTCCGTTGTATGGTAGCGGGTGTCTCGCCGGGCAGGCCGAGCACAAACGTGCCGTGAATCATGAGTCCCGCGCGGTTACAGTCTTCGGTGAACCTGGCCATTGCCCCGGAGGTTATGCCTTTTTTGATATTGTTCAGAATGGCATCGTCGCCGCTTTCATACCCAACGACCAAAAGCCTGCACCCGGCTTTTTTCAGGTCCTTGAGTATCGCGGGCGGCACATCCGCCCGCGCATTGATGGACCAGCGTATCTTAAGCGGGGCTATGCGGTCGCAGAACCGTGAAACCCAGTCGTTATCTACCGTAAAGGTGTCGTCGTCAAAAAATATCTCTCTGACATACGGCAGCTCTTTTTTTACGTAGTGCGCTTCGTCTATGACATGGGTGATGCTTCTTTTTCTGTAATTTCTTCCGGTAAATGTCTGAGGCCACAGGCAAAACGTGCATCGGTAAGGGCATCCCCTGCCGGTATAGAGCGCAATATAAGGAAAGAGCGTGAACGGCAGGTAATATCGCCTGATCGGAAGGTATTTTTTATAAAGGGGGCTTACGAAGGGAAGGGAGTCAAGGTCCTCGACAGCCGGCCGTTGGGGGTTGGCAACGATCCGCTCGCCATCGCGCCAGGTAAGGCCCGGGATATCCGTAAAGGCCTTGCCGTCCGCAATGTCTTTTATCGTGAAATCAAACTCTCCCCGTGCCACTGCGTCGATGGAAGAGGACGCCTTAAGGCTCAATTCCGGCAGGGCAGAGACATGCGGTCCGGTAAAAATGATGACCGTCTTTTCGTTCAGTTTTTTTATTGCCGAGGCGATGGCTGCGTCGTTCGAAAAAGAAGGCGTGCTGGTATAAAAAACGACACAATCATAGCGCGAAGACTTTTGCACGGCATCACGAGCGGCAATGCCTTCTGCGGGGCCGTCCAAAAGATCGGATGCGCCGGACGGATCCGTTTTGCTTAACACCGCTAAGGCATGCGCAAGCCAAACGGGATACCAGAGGGACCGTGAGCGCCGTGTAGCCTGAAATCTGGCCCCTGCGCTGTCATACCGTTCGATAAAAGGAGGATTGAGAAAAAGGGTTTTCATGTCAGTATTTCCGAAAATAGGACGACATCTTTCCGTGTTTATTCTTTGCGATCAGTGTCTTGACAATTCCGACGATAACCCCCAGGCCGTAGGCATGCTGAAAAAGGACGGTCACCGGCGGCAGGCATACCCAGAAAATGGGGTTTTTGGTGAATTTCCTGAAAACAAAAACTATGTGGCCTGCCATATTGCCTGCGTATATGAGAAGGTAAAGGATAAAAAGTTCCCTTGCGGGGACCGAAAAGAACGATAAGGATCCGAAGGTGGCTATGAAGATAAGCGACAAAGACGGAATGAATATCCTGGGTTTCCGGTTGTCTTTCGGCACCCGCACGATAAAACCGCCCCGGCCTGTCCCGTACCAGTATGCCTTCATGATCATGACGAAAACGGGTTTGACCTTGTGCTCCACTTCTATGTCGGGGACATAAAAAAGTTTATATCCCGCGTCTATGATCCTGCGGTACAATTCGTTTTCTTCGCACGGCACCTGACGCTCGTGAAAACCGCCGGCCTTTATGAAGCAGTCTTTCTTTATCATGTTGTTGCATAAGATAAGGTCGTTTTCGCCGGCCTGATATAGTGTGCCCATATTGAAATACCGCATGTAGGTAAATCCGCTGGCGAAGGGAGAGGCGAGGGTGTAATAAGCGCACCGCTCTGAGAACGACATCGCAGCCGGGGCCGTGCCGGGTCCGCCTATGGCGCCGGCGCCCGGGATGAAAAAATACCGCATCCCGCTCGTTAGCCAGTCGCTTTTTACCGAGACATCGTCGTCGATAAAGGCAAGCATCTCGCCGGAAGCGGCCTTTGCGGCGTCATTGCGCATCCGGGCATGATTGTGGCCGTAGTGAGCGCTCAGGCATTTGATAGTGAGCGCGGTTTTTATTTCGGCTTCGACAGGGTCTTTTGATATGAGAATGACCTCTATCTTATCCCGGGGATAATCCAGCCTTTCGAGTGAGGCAAGGCATTTTTTCAGCACGGCCGAATGCCGCCACGTCGGGATGATAATACTGACTGCCGGCTCGTAAACCGGTATATCGTTCAGATTTTTTATTGCCATAATATTAATCCGCGCTTAAGGCCGCGATAAGTTTTCCCGTATCTTCGACTGAATTAATAATAGTATCCATGCCGTCCGTGTATGCGCCGCCGGATAAAACAAAGGCGTTGTCTTCGGTATGTTTTCCCGAAAAAGGGGACCGTTCACGGCCGGATCCTTCCCCGGAGCGCGCGTTGAATTGCACGCCTTTTTCTCCGACCAGGACGAGGTCGGGGGCGTTTTTCAGGCAAGGCCCGTGGTAAAGCGCCTCTTTCACGCAGATCTTTTTTATTACGGTCTTGCCGTTAACTTTTTTTGACCGCAGCATGTCGGCCAGCGAATCCCTCACCTTTTCCCTGTCTGACGGACTGACCGTTCCGTCAAAAAACCTGTCAGTCGTGTTTATATAAATCCTTGCCGGGTCAAGGGCAACAGCCTGGCGCACGGGCGACAGATCTTCGAGGAGTTCGTTTACGGATACCGCTGTCTCGAGCCTTTCGAAACCGTGGTCAGACAAAAGTAAAAGCCGGTCATCGGGGGCAAGGCGCGACAAGATGTCTCCGATATATCCGTCGATCGCTTTAAAGTGGCCAAGAAATGCGGCGTGATAGGTATGACCGGGGTGTTCGTATGCGTCATAAAGAAAATGCATAAGGCGGTCGGTCGTCGTAAAAACCACCATAAATATTTCCCACGGGCAGGTTTCCCATAAATAGGCATAGACCTTCGCAAGAGACTCTGTTGTTGCCTGTACGTCTTCCAGAAAGGAGTCCATGGACCGGTGCGCCTTGCTTGAATCGACGTCAAGACGGTAATCAAGGCTTTTAAGCGCGGGTAACAGCGTTTTCGGGTATACGCTTTTGGTGATATCGGGCGAGACGAAACCGGAGATATGGACGCCGTTCAACGTTTTTACGGGATATGTCGACGGGACGTTTAATATGACAAAGCGTTTTTTTGAGCGTTCCCAGAAGGCCGGCATCCGGATATCCGAAAAATTGGGGAAGCAGAGGGCCGTTGAATTATCTTTAAAATCCGTGAACCCGAAGATGCCGTGTTCTCCGGGATTTGACCCCGTAATAATGGAGCTCCACGCTACCGAAGATAATGCGGGTATGGTCGAAGAGATCTTCTTGAAAAAACCTTTCTTGATGAGCTGCGCGGTCCGGGGCATGATGCCCCGTTCGGCCAGGTCCCTCAAAAGATCGTATGATACGCCGTCAAGGCCGATAACGACAAGCCTGCGCGCCATGTTATGCCATCCCTTTTATGATCCCGCCTGCGACGATGGTCTCGCTGTCGGCAAGGACAAACCGGCCGAGCTCCTGAACCTCATGCGCCAACGTTATGACGACGGGTTTTTTTGTTTTAATAAGAACATCGGCGACTTCAAGGTGCCGTAAGGAGTCCGGGTTTTCCCCGATCGTCTCCAGCGACGAGGAATTTATCTTTTCGATGATGCGCGCGATCGTACATGCCTGTGACTGGGTAGAGCAGCGGAAGCTGATGCGGTCCCCGGTCTTAACGCCGCCGGTCGACAGCCAAAAAACGCTTGCCCTGAAGGAATCCGTTATGAGCGCGGCATGCCCGGTCTGGGCAATAATATCGCCGCGGTCTATGAACACCGGGTCCTCGGTCGTAAAGCCTGCACATTCGCCTGCCGCGGCGGTATCTTGTTTACTCATAAATAGTTCCACGGTTTTTATGCGGGTCGATTGGAGGCCGGGCATGACCTTGACCTCAAGGCCTTTTTTTAAGAGGCCGGACTGGACCTTGCCCGCGACGATCCGCCGGTCGCCGATTTTGTATACGTCCTGCACCGGGAAGATGAGAGGCCCTAAG
>JAQURW010000077.1 GCA_028715425.1 Candidatus Omnitrophota bacterium | reverse complement strand
TCTCGAAATCTTCGCGCATTGAATTCGGGACGTTTTGATTTTGCCGAAGGCAAAATCAAAAGCTGGTGGAGGTGCCGGGATTTGAACCCGGGTCCTTAAATCCTAACCTGAAAGCCGCTACATGTTTAGTCCGCTCTTTGTCTTTTCCCCGATAACGGCAACAGACCGCCTTTACCGAAGAGCATCCTTCACGAGTTCCCTATCGACCGTATGAAGGCTAGTACCGCCGTAGGGTCTCTGTATGAGTAAGCCCTGTTATATGGCCAGAGCGCCAACAAACGGACTTGTTCCCGCTAATTGGGGAACATACGCATCGGAAGCCAAGATCGCCTCGGCTTCGGCTACTGGATTGTAGTTTGCGTTTAGGTTTTGCAAGGTGTTTTAAGAGGCCTCCCTGCAACCTCTACATGCTGCTCTCAGACTGATGATTTGAGTCGAAACCTGTCACCCCCGAAATTTCGCGAAGCGAAATTTCGTCCAGTTCAATACAAGCGATCCGACCAACGGGAGGATTGTTTGCATTGAACTGGACGAATACTTCGCCCCGCAAAAACCATTTCAAAGACCTGTCAGGCCCGCCTCTTCCGGCTCAACGCCCTCTCTACTTCGCGTTTCGCCTCGCGGACCTTAATATCATCTCTCTTATCGTAGAGCTTTTTACCTCGCCCGACGGCAATCTCGACCTTAGCCAGGCCTTTCTTAAAATAGACCTTTAAAGGGATAAGCGTATTACCCTTGACCTTCGTCTTAAGATACAGGCCCTGGATCTGCCGTTTGTGTAAGAGCAATTTCCGCGGCCGCAACGGATCCGGGTTATGGATGTTCCCGAATTCGTACGGGCTTATATGGAAATTATATAAAAATATCTCGCCGTTGTCGACACGGCCGAAACTGTCGTTCAAGCTGGCGCCTGCGGCGCGGAGCGATTTTACCTCGGTCCCCTTAAGCTCGATCCCGGCTTCCAGGGTTTCGAAAATCTCAAAATCCCGTCTGGCGCGCCTGTTGGTAACAACGATTTTATCCGGCATAGGGGAGTATATATTAGCATATATCTCCTGCTATGTAAAGCGCCTCATAGCCCAGGCCGGTTAAGGGGGCGCCGGAGCGAGCGAGGGCTGCGCATGCCCGAGCGAGCGACGAGCGGAGGCGCCCCCCTAACCGGCCTTAGGCTTTCGTACCTATCTCGTCTCGATACAGCTTTATGCTATCCCTGAACTCGTCAAGGTTATATGCTTTTACGGGCGTGAACAGGAATACATGCGCCCTGCCGCCGGTATCCTTATCTATTCTGATGAAGGTCTGGTCCAGGGATGCCGGCTCCGTGCCGTCACGCAGTCGCAAGGCCAGAAGATACATTTCGAGTATCTGCCGGCCTGTTGTATCCGATAGGTTTTCCGGATCGATCCCGATCAGGAACGCCTGATCCCCCGCTGTCTCCCCTCTCAAGCCCATGAACCTGTTCAACACATTATTCTCGGTGATCGCCCTGTCCCCCAGCACAATAATATTCGAGAAAGGTGTTCCGGCAGGTTGCTCGTCGATTATTTTACCGATTACCTCCTCTCCATGCCCCCGGACAAACACAACGTTATTGACACCCCTTCGCCGCAGTTTATCCGGCAGATCGTGCAGCATGGTGAGCATTTGCATGTTTATTGCCCCGCTTTCGCCTGTCTTCGGCACCCAGCTATCGTCTAAGGCCAGAATGATCTTTTGGCCGTTCTCTTTTGCCTTTTCAGCCGCAAGGACGACCGTATCCCATAGATCAGCAACGATGCCTGTTTCGCGCACTTTCATTTTGTCACACAATGATACCTTTCCGGATTTCGACACGCCGCCATCATGACCCTGTGCCAGGACACCAGCAATCGTTTGGCCTTTGCCAACAACCACTTCATGTATGTAATTATTAAAAATAAGGAACCCTGCCGGAGACAGGTTATCCAGGATGGCCCTTTCCAACGCCGGTTTTTCGAGCGGAAGGTTCTCGGCCCCTTTTATCCGGCGATAGCAGGTTATATCGCTCGGTTCTTCGAAAATGTAGGCATATTGCTCTTCATCGCGCAGGTCACAGTAACGAAGATCGACGGTAACACGTTTGAATAGCTCAGCCAGCCGGTGATACCACGATCTTGTGCTTGCCATGTTAAATTCGACCTCGAACAGGTTGGCCGGTTCGATATCAAATCCCTGGATGACGATCTCCCATTCACAACTATCCTTGAGCGCCCTGGCAATATCCATTAAAACATTATCGATCTCTTTCGGCTCGCCCCGTCCGGTACCGAGGTCTTTGATCACGATGCGCTTATCGCCAAGTCTCGTTTTTTCTTCTATTAAAGCCTTGATATGATCTTTGGTCGTTGCCCTTGATTCCACTAAAAGCCTCCGCGGCAGCCCACCGGTGATTATACCTAACGATGTATGCATGGTTTGCATTACATAGTCCCGTTCGCGCCCAAGCGCCGCATACCGGGGATCGTCGATCTCCAATAAGGCATGCACGTAATCTTCAAGATCGTAAAACCGGATGCCTTGAACATGCCGCATCCGGTATGTCAAAAAGGGAACAAAAAAGTTCGCGTCATCGAAATCGACATACACGGGACTGTATCTTTCTTTGACGGCATACAGGAAATCAGTGGCTGCCCGCAAATCACTGATCCCCGCCGCCTCTTGCGGTTCGGATTGCCCCTCCTCCACCTCCGTCCTTCGAGGGCCGGGTTGAGATGCATCACCAACCGCGGGAGTTTCATGCTTTTTCCGATCTCTCATCAGATAACATGCTCGAAGGACAAGACAGACCTGGGTAAAAATAGCCTCGCGTTGGTCAGTATCCCTTATGTATTGCAGCATCATTGCGTCTCCGAAAAACTGGACGAGGTCAATCGGACCGTATTCATCGGAAACCCCTATTGTTGTCGCATGAATAAACTTTGGCAACGTCAGCCACAGGTGAGCAGGCCTTTGCTTCCTATGAGTAACACTATTATTAATAGCCTCCTCGGCACTCTTCAATACTTCGTCTTCAGGCATTTCACCCACTCGTTTAACTATTTCATCACGGCCCGGAAAGTGTGCGTCAAATATGATACGCAGGTTATTCCTTATGTCTTCCCCCGCCGCATTTTCTAAACCATCGAACAAGGGGTTTTTGATCCACAGATCGATCAAGCGCGTATAATCAACGGGATTTTCAGATCTATCTTCAGTAGTTAGCGGCGTCCAGCCGAGCCATGGTGCAATGTCAATGTTATAGAACCAGTGCCCCGCGACCGTGCCGATAAAAAATGTCAGGCCATACTGCCACCAATATAATCCGAACGAGACAAGCGCCGGTTCCCATAACCATGATGCAAGATAGGGTACCGCAAAAAGGAACATTGTTCCGCATGTGTAAATGATCCCCATCCCCGCCCACCGCTGTCGCCATTCGGGCTTCGTCTGCGGGCCATGGTCCTTATTCACAAACTTTATCGGCCGGTAGAACGGCCTGAACATTTCCCAGACCGCGGCAAAGCGGCGGATGTTGCGCTCGTAGGTCGTGGCCGAAATTTCGGGCCACCAGGGAAATTTCGCTCTCAAACCTGCGCCGATAGCCTCGGCATGTTCACGGGTGCGGGTAGCGGCGAGGGCCCTTTTTTGTTCTCCATGCCCCTCAAGCTCAAATTCATGCAGCACATCCGGCGCTTGCAGCATGGCTTCTTCTTCCGAATATTTAAGATTATCTCGTATCCCCTTAACAACCATTGCCTTTTCTTTGTCAGACAGCATCGAAACAAGTTGTTTGATCTTCTTTAGCGTTTTTTCGTCAAAATGCCATCCGTCGCCGCGGCCCCGCGCATATATGATCCCGCAATAATGGAGGCAATAAAGTATCAACTCACGGGGACCTTCGAACCCCTCAAGCCCCCATTCTTCGCTGGCATCGGGAAGGGTTAATACTTTATTGTTATAATCTTCCAGGTCCTGCCGCGTCCTGAAATAAAGGCGCACCTTCCTTACGATATTTCCCGAAGCATTCCTTGTGGAAACGATCACCGGCATGCACATATGTTTGAGCGGAACGTTAATACGCGGCATATCACGGACAAGACTTGACTCATACGCATTTTGAATATATGTCTTGATATTGACCATGGTTTCAGGATTCGTCCCGATCTCGACCTTCATCGGTACTTTTCGGGAACCCCATGCGGGAATATCGGCTGTCCATTCATGCCAGTCATCGATAACCGCGGCCGAAAGCGGTCTTAACATATTTACCTCGGTATGTCCTTCAGTCGGATGTGGGGCGCCGCCGTTTTCGCCATTTATAGGGACTATAGCCTTGGTTTTCCCCAAAAGGAGCTGAACCATATCAGAACCGCTCACTGTGATAATACCGCCTTCGAGTTCGGCGACCGTCCAGAAAAACGGATCAACTTTTGAATTATCAAGCTCTATATAATCCCGGTACCAATCAAGGCCTGCCTCCTCGGTATGATGCCATAGTCTTTTCTCTGCCTGCGAAAAAGCAGCCGCCTCTGCGACAGACTTTTCGTCGGGGATGACGTTTAGAACAACGCCGGGAACATCAAATCCGAATAACATAAGTACCTTCGGCAGGTCCTCTTGGTCTTCTTCGTCGGCAAAAGCCAATCTTTGCCGCACAATATTGCATATGGAATCTTTTTCCTCTTTATTAAACGCGCTTACCAGTTGCCGTATTTTTCGCAAACTTGCCTCGTCAAACCGCCATCCGTTCCTTAAACTGCGGGCAAGGATGGTAACGCAATACTGGACCGTGCTCATCGCGAACGTTTTGGTAGCCTCGGGGTCGCTTATGCCCCATTCGTCAGACACGTCCGGCAGCGTTAATATCCTGGCATCCGTCATATAATTGATATAATCCTGTTCGGTCCTGAAATAGTACCGCGCCCTGTTAATACGTTTACCGGCCGTATTTTTGGTTGAGACAATGACCGCTACTGCCGTGTGTTTGACCGGGACGTTTATCAGCGGGTTGCCGTCTATAAGCCGTCCTGTTTTCGCATTCCTGGCATAGGTTTCGAAGTTAAACGATGTCTCGGGATTTACGTCAAGCGAAATGACCATCTGCGGCCGTGTGCCGAAGGCGGGTATTTCAACGTTATCTAATGCCTGCCATCGTTCGATACCCGTCTCGCCTTTCGGCGGGAGGAGATTGACCTCGGCCGTATCGCTGACGATCACCCGCCGTTGCCATAACATAAGGTGCACAAGATCAGATCCCCCGAATATCGCGGTCCCGCCTTCTAACTCGGCGATCTTGGAAAAAAACGGGTCCAGATGATCGCTGTCAAATTCCACATAGCGTTGATACCATGAAACCCCTGTCCCTTTGAAATATTCCTGAATGGTCGATTCCGCCTTTGCGAATTCCGCTTCGATACCGTTTGATTTATTTCCCGCCAGCGGAACCCAACCGAGAAGCGGCGCTATGTCGGTGTTATAGAACCAGTGCCCCGCGACCGTGCCGATAAAAAAGGTCAGGCCATACTGCCACCAATACAACCCGAACGAGGCAAGCGCCGGCTCCCATAATCTCGCCGCGAGATACGGCGCCGCATAGAGGAACATTGTCCCGCATGCGTAGATGATCCCCATCCCCGCCCACCGCTGTCGCCATTCGGGTTTCGTCTGCGGGCCATGGTCCTTATTCACAAACTTTATCGGTCGGTAGAACGGCCTCGCCATTTCCCAGACCGCGGCAAAGCGGCGGATGTTGCGCTCGTAGGTCTTAGCGGAAACTTCAGGCCAGCGGGGGAACTTTCCTCTCAGCCATGCGCCGATAGTTTCTGCAAGCGCACAGGTACGAACGGCTACCCCGGGGTTCTGATATTGCCCAAAATATGAGAAAAAACCTTTATCATATCCAACCCCCCGATACCATGGCAGACGGGTCCCCAGAGTATGCAATCTCTCCTGTTCTATACTATGCCCTCGTCCCCATGAAGGCTTATTATCCGTGAATATGAACCCGTTGGGCCTCAGGTATTTTATCCCCACATTCAACGTCCTCCAGCTCTGATAAACGCCATATCCTGTCCCATATTTTTTCTCGAGATAAACGTCGTATCCGTCCTTTACAATCCGCGGCAAATTTCTATCATCGTTCGCATCGGTATTGGTATAATAATAGAGTGTTCTCTCTTTTCCCCACAGAGAGAACCTTATGACAGTTTCGCGGCCTTTTGTCGACATATCCCTTATAACCCCGTTATTCCGGGTTATCTCATCCACAATATTTCGCGGCATCGCGTTTATATCTTTATCAACGAATATAAACACATCCGCATCGGTAGCCGATAGCGCATGATCAAAATCAGTGCCGCTCCCCGGATAATAAAGAGTTATGGGACCCGGGACATGCCGCTTAAGGAACATTTGAATGCCGCGATACCATTTTCCGCCCGCATCGGATATCGCTTGTTCGAATTCTTTTTTCGAAGCGCTGGTTAAGACCTTTTCCGGGGCCTGAACATTCCGCGCTTCAGTCAACTTTTCATCAGGGATAAACCGGTAAACAAAATATACTATCAGGGCGCCGATAACATAAGAAGCCACATCAGACCAGCTGAATGTTCCGCCTCCTATACCGGTGATGAATTCAGGCACAAGCGAAGTTTTATAGAGGATGGGCAGCCCGACCTCGGAAACCTCGCTGATCGCAAGAGAAATCAGGGCGGCTTTTCTGGCGGATAGATATATCTTGAATGCGTGGAAGAACAATGCGACCATTATCGGAAGGGGAATATCGATGACCGAATCCGCCAGGATTTTCCCTACTATCCAGTCCGAATGGCCGTACACACTTCTGAAATAGCTGCCGGCAGCAGTGAAAAGGAAAAAAGCAATGGTAAAAATCGTGCTTTGCTGCGGTGTGTGGCGAAGCGCCGTATTGTCCGATACTTCTTCCTGAACGGTATCTGTATGTTCAGCGGGTATCGCCGGTGTTTCATTGTCCTTCTCTTCGGCCGCTTTTATTTCTTTGAACTTTTGTTCCAGCGCCTTGCCGAGCCCGGCATCCAGCATTTCTGTATACAACTCATATAACGATTTAAAATCGTATCTCCTGCCGTTCTCGAACTGATCCGGGACATACTTCCCGAAAAATGCATTCTCAGGCGGCAGGAATTCGGTGACCAGGACTTCCCGGTCGCCGGTTGTTCCTTGCGCGGTATGCAGGACAACATCGGCCTTGTCCGCTTCCCCGGGATCAAACAACGTGCGCAAGCCCGATCGCATATAGAATTTTATCATCGAGGGCGAAAGGTACGGGGTATTGCGCAGGTCTCCGACGACCATGCTGAATATGTTCTGAAATAGAACCGTTGCGTCATATTTATTCGGAGGGATAAACGGCGGCTTAACACCCCATCTCATGACTTTAATAAGCTCTCCTGCCGGCGACCACCGCATTTCAGGGACACGTTCCTTACCGATCACTGCCAAGGTGCCTGCCGAAACCACCTCAAAATAATCCTTCCATCCTCTTTTTTCGAGATAATCCTGGATCATAAATTGCAGGAATGGGCTGCGCATAAGGTTGGCTTCACAGGTAACACATATCCGGTATTTCGTGTGCCCGGGTTTCATGTCCGGCAGTGTCGTTCTGGTATCTTTGATTGTCCCGTTTTCCAACCTAAGCCATAATCTCTTTGCTGCCTCAAAATGTTCGGCCTTGCCGTCCAAGACATAGGCACTTAGATGCGCGCCTATAAGACGGTGATATTTTTTTCTTCCGGTCAGTGTTGCAGCATGCATAAAATTGGCCGCTACCACCTTTCGCAAAACTTCGTGATCGGCCGGCCAGTCGGATATTTCATCCCCAAAGATCGTGACCCCTTTTCTATGGACAAATCGTTCGTACCATCCTCCTCCGTTTCGGGCGTCAACTTCACCGATAATATGGACTTCGCACGTTACCTTCCTGCCTCCGGGAAGGACCAGTTCAATATGCTGGTCCAGTTTTACATTTTCCTGCTTGCCGGCTACAATAATATCCATATCGACATCGTCAAATGTCGGGAACCGTAAATAACTACCGATCGAACTGGCATTTCGTATCACATACCCTTTCTTCGCCAGGAGATCGGTCAGATATTCCTGCATGGGCTGCCCTTTTATGGTTGCACGTTTAAGCGCGTCAAGCCTCTTCAAAAACAACTGTTCCTTGCCCAGGAATTTAAGCAACTGAAAGAACACATTAGACTCGATCCGGCTGGATACATGCGGACGGTCCTTGGCGGGTTCAGCCGCTTTTGCTTCGTCAGGACGAACATCTTCGACCGCAACACGGCCGCTGTCTTTATCGATCGATACATTCATTTTGCCGGCCGATAACGAGCCTTCTACCGCATAGGGCAGAGAAACCATGTTGCCGTCATTGGTCATCTCCAGAAACCGGAACCGCGTAAAGCGGCTGTCCCCGGCCGGAAAGTGTTTTTCGAGGCTCTTCTTAAAATCATCCAGATGTTCTTTAAGGCCGCGGCCGCTCACACCTTTATCGGCAAGGCTTTTACACTCAATCAGGAACTGACCTATCAAGCGGACTATGTAATTTTTGATGAATTTTTCGTCGAAGAGATTTGCGATCTCATGTGGATTAGCCGCGATGTCCCAGGCCTTGATACCGGGATTCCAGGATACACTTATGATAGGATGGGATCGTAAGGTAGGCGCCAGCGCGGACCGCGCTGAGTCTGATTTATAATCCAGGCAGAACGCGATGTCGTTTACCAAAAAAGCGGCCGTCACGACACACGCTATGACCTTAATTACTAGACTATGTTTATGCTTATAATACATAGCCTATAGATTACCCGTTAATTAAGCTAATAATGTCACAGGAAGGTAAAAGGAGGGTAATAATTCTGTGGACAACGTCTAAAAATCGATTTCATCTCTACCCCCTCTTTGTTAAAGAGGGGGAACGGGGGAGTTCTTCACGTCAAACGGGTCAACCTGCGCCGGCTCGTCAAACGACCGCGATTGGTACTTTTTCTTCTCGATCTTCGAAAAGAAGCTGTACACGCACGGGACAACAAAAATGGTAAAAAGCGTCGACACGATGACACCGCCGATTACCGTTACCGCCATCGGGATACGGATCTCGGCGCCGGGGCCTATGGCAAGGGCCGGCGGGATCGCCGCGGCAATGGTCGCAAACGATGTCATAAGAATAGGCCGCAATCGTATGGGACAGGCCTTCAGGAGGGCAGACCGGACGTCCAGGCCCGCTTCCCGTTGCTGGTTGGTAAAATCAACCAGTAGGATCGAATTCTTTTTAACGATGCCCATGAGAAGGATAAGCCCGATGATACTGTAGATATTGACCGATTGATTAAAGACCCATAGAGAAATAAACGCCCCCGAAATGCTGAACGGCAGCGCAAGAAGAACGGTCAACGGGTGCAGATAACTATTGAACTGCGAGGCCAGGACCATGTAAGCTACAAGGATCCCGAGCCAGAACGCAAGCATCAGGGTAGAAAACGATTCTTTAAATGTCTGGGTGCTGCCGCCAAAGATCGCTTTATAGCCCTCGGGCAGGACCTCTTTCGCAAGACGGTCAGCCTCTTTAAGGGCATCGGATTGAGATTTCCCGGGCGCCACGTTCGCGAAAAGCGTAATAGCGCGCTCGCGGTTACGCCGCGTAATAGTAAGGGCCGTAGGTTTTGTGGTGATTTTCACGACATCCTTCAAGCTCACCAGCTCACCCCGGTTGTTCCAGACCAACAAGCGATTGATATCTTCGAACGCCGTCCTCTGAGACGGTATAAGGCGGATACGCACATCGTACCTGCGCCCTTCCCTGGTATATTTCCCGATACGCTCTCCTCCTATCAGAGAGTTGATCGCGCTCCCGATCGCCTCCACGCTGACTCCGCGGTCGTTGGCTTTTTTCCGGTCAGGCTGTATCTGAAGTTCCGGCACGTTCGCCAGATAATCCGTATCGACGTCTATCATAAGGTCGGACTTTTCCATACGGGTCTTGATCTCGCCGGCATAACCGGCAAGCTTTGTCCAATCCGGCCCGCGTATAGACAGTTCAATGGGAAATCCGCGCTGGGCCGAAAACCCTGCAAGCGAAAGGTCCTGGATAATCGTCTTCACGTCGGATATCTTATTGAGCTCTTTTCTGAATAGTATCATGATCTCGCTTTGGGATAACGGATGTTTATTGGGCGGGACAACGGGCCGGGCTTTAGGGTCCTTTAATGTTAGGAAAATAACCCCCGAATTGACCTCGCCGCCGGTGAACCCTCCGATCGCGGCGAAGTAGCCGTCAACCTCGGGCCGGCTCATAATATATTTTTCAGCCTGTTTAAAACGCTCGTCGGTAAACACGATGGAAGACCCTTCGGGCGTCTGCAGGCGGCACATGAGCATGCTCTGGTCCTGTGACGGCACAAATTCCTTCCTCAATATCTTCATGAACTGCAGAGACCCGAAAAAGAACAGAAGCGCGAAAATAATGATCAAAAGACGGTGCCGCAGAGATTTTTCAAGGCCGAACCGATACCCCCGGGCAAGGAGTTGAAACCCCTGTTCGACACCCCGGCCGAACCAGGTCTTGCGGGGTGTAACCTTCAGGAACTGAGAACACCGCATCGGCGCCAGTGTCAACGCCTCGAGAAGCGAAAGAAGGACCGCAACCGATATCGTCACGCCATATTGAAAAAAGAATTTGCCGATAATACCCGACATGAACGCAACAGGCAGAAAGATGGCAACC
>JAQURW010000259.1 GCA_028715425.1 Candidatus Omnitrophota bacterium | reverse complement strand
CCTACACCGACGGTTCAACCGTCAGGTTTTCTTATCAGACCGACGGGGAAAAAAATCTTACACAATTTGATATGGTATACAATACGACGGATGGCCAATCCATGTCGTTATCTTTTGAGCCGTTCGGCGCGTCACCGCCTGCCGGCAATGTATCCCCTGCCGGCGATGTATCCCCTGCCGGCGATGTATTCCCTGCCGGCAATGTATCCCCTGCCGGCGATGTATCCCCTGCCGGCGATGTATTCCCTGCCGGCAATGTATCCCCTGCCGGCAATCTCGACGGGAGTGGATCGGGTTCGGCCAATCCTACAATACTGGAAAAACTGTTAACGCGCGGGATCAAAGTGGACGATGGAAAAGGTTTTTGGAAGGTAACGATTAAATATCCTTTCAAGCCGTTCGAGATAGCTCCGGGTACCGGCAGGAACAGTGACCCCGGCAGGGTGGTCACCCTTATCATTCATAAAGGCAAGGGTAAGACGTTAGACGACCTGGCCCGGGACATGACCAGACGGCCTCCTGACCTGCGTATTTTAAGGGCGATAAAGGATACGGCAAAAGATGTCAACCATGTGCGGGAGCACTATGTAAGTTCCGTTAAAGCGGTCGTCCTGAGCGTTCAGAAAAAAGTATTGATGGAAGTAAATAAAAGCGGCCTCGAGAACAACTTATTGGCGCAACGGCTTGGTGATATCTGGAACGCTAAACCTGAAGGGGCCGATGTGAAGGCCGTGATCGACCGTACGGTCGAGTGTATTGATACCTCTGTCGAAGACGTCCAGATAAGGGAACTTTTGATCCGCGATGTGCTGCGGATGGGCGATGCAGGTGAGATTAGAGAGTCGGAACTGAAAAATATATACGATAAAGAGCTTACCGAAACGCTTGACCGGCTCCATGCGAATTACCAGCTTATGTGCAATTCCAAGATCGTAGCGGTTCTTGACCATAAAGCAACCGGCGACACGATCGATGCCTTTATCCGTCTCCCTCCCGTAGACCACCAGGCCGAATAGCAGCCTTTTATCCTTGTTATGCTATTCTATCCTTGTTATAATGCAAAATAGATTAAAAAGCAGGCCATTTTCCGTGTATTAGTAAAGGGAGGATGTGTGCCTTATGATGGACCATTATTCTGATGAGGAACTGGCCGCAAAGGCAAGGGGAGGCGAAGCAGGCGCCTTTGAAGAGCTTTTCCACCGGCATAAGCGGAGCCTTCTCAATTTTATTTACCGCATGGTAGGCAACAGGGAAACGGCCGAAGAGGTCTGCCACGACGCCTTCATCAAGGCATATAAGAACCTGGACATCTTTGAAGTCGATAAAAAATTCTCGACATGGCTTTATGTGATCGCGAGGAACCTCGCGCGGAACGCCATCCGGGACAGAAAATATTTCCGCGATATTTCGATGGACAAAGAAATAGTCACTGACAGGGAATCGGTCAGCCTCAAGGATATGCTGGCCGATGATCATCTGAGGCCGGACCGCATAGCCCAGGAAGAGGAGCTGGCGCGGGAGGCGCAGGTTGTCTTGAACAGTCTTCCCTCAGAGTTTCGAGAGGTCATAACGTTGTGCTCGATACAGGGCTTATCATGTAAGGAAGCGGCGGATATTATAAGGTGCAGCATCGCGACGGTATCGCTCAGGCTGGAGAAGGCAAAACGGTTATTCCTTAAAAAGCTCGGCATCAGCGAAGCGTAAGGATAAAGGACGGGATAGATAATGAAACCTGAAATGCTCAAAAAGTTCGATGATGTGATGGCGCGGTTAAAGCCGATAGAGCCGTCCGCTTCTTTTGACAGCCGTTTTCAGGAGCGGCTTAAGAAGGCATCGCGCGAGCGGCAGGTCTTTGTCAGCCTGGCTCTAACGGAACCGTCACCGGCATTCGACGCTGTCTTTTTTGAGAAGCTGCGCGCCGCCCGGCTTGAGAAGGCACGGGAGTCGTATGCGGGAACGCTTTTACGGGACATTGCCCGGCGCGTGGACTATATTGTGTCGAGTATGCGCACGCCTGCCCTGGCCTATGTCACGGCCCTTGCCTTTTTTATCGTCGGCGGGGTCTATCTCTTTACCCAGACGCGTCCGGTCTATCTTACCGTCGCATCGGCTCAAGGGATCTCGAGGTGCGGGGAAGGAAGCGTTATCGAGACCGGAACGGGTGCGAAGATCGATATTGTGCTGAAAGGAAAATATGCCATCCGTATCAAGGAAAACACAAGGCTTGAGATCGCAAAACTTACGCCGCGAAGCGGCTCCGGGGTAGCGCGATTTGTCTTAAAACAGGGGTCGGCGCTCGTCAGCATTGAAGAGGGGTTTAAGCCTTCGCGATTTGTCATCGATACCGGCGCGGCAGAGGCTGTCGCCTTGGGCACGAAATTTTCCGTCGATGTTTCAAAAAAACGTGATACCGGTATCAAGGTGCTGGAGGGAAAGGTTGAGGTAAAGAATCAGGGAAGTCCGGCAGCCGGGCAGGAAACGATCCTTGTGGCCCAGGGCCAGAAGACGCATGTCATGCCGGGATTGTCGCCTGAACGCCCAAAACGCCTTTCGGAAACAGAATGGCTCCAACTCGATGAGCTTTACAGCCTCGGCACCAGGGCTAAGGTGATGCTCATGATCAAGAATACGCCTGACCGGGTACTTCAGTTGCTGAGGCCGTGTGCCTTGTATGTCTCCGATACAAAGCCGCGCGAGATACCGAAGCTTATCGACAAGGCTCTTATGATCATGGGAGAGGCGATACAGACGAACGATAAGGTCAAACACCGTGAAGCGATAGCTCTATTAGAAGGCCTTGTCGCCCAATATCCCGATAAAAAGTACAATGCCGCGCTTCGCCTGTATATAGGAGCGTACTACCGTTATCTCGGATCATACGAAGATGCCATCCGCACGTTTAAAGAAGTCATAGCCGCTTATCCCGATTCGACGCTCGAGAGCCTTGCCGAATGCGCGATCGGCGTCGTCTACGAACAGGACCTCCACGATACGGCAAAAG
>JAQURW010000076.1 GCA_028715425.1 Candidatus Omnitrophota bacterium | reverse complement strand
CTCATCCTTGGCCAGATATCGTTTCTGCAGGACTTTTTTCGCATTATCGGTAAGTTTTATCTCGTCGGCTTCTCGCGCCATCGTTTTCCTCCTTCAAACCGGTCGACTACTTTTTTCTTAAAAATGAAAACCCTCATAACCCCCGGCACCTCTGGCTACCGGGCCGACATCCCGCCAACGCTACCAGACTTATCATACGTAACCGATAGAGCAAAAGCGGATGAACAAAAAGGAGTATAGCACAGCCTTTTTCGGTTGTCAATAAAAATACCATATGTTGTGTTTTTACCGTCGTGATTATACAATATATTGTGTTTCTTGCCAGCGAGATTCTGTCGCGAACGCGATAGAATCTCGCGCGTAGGTGGAAATTTTATTTGGTCTCTTTGGGTTTCATGCTGTCTTTGAGTTCGCTTAGGCCGGCGATCAATGCTATAACGCCGCCAAAAATCAGCATGGCAGGAAGCATACCTTTAACGACAAGAACGAATTTCGGCAACCAACGGATAAAAAGCAGAAGGCCTACAAAAGCGATGCCGCCTCCGATCACAATACTTAGATATTTTCCCATTCTTGCCTCCTCGTTAATGTTCTCGCGTGCAATATTTTTCCAGTTAAAAGTATATCACAAACTGAAAAAAGCGCAAGAGAATTTCCGCGCCCTCGCCCTGCTATTCAATAACAATATTATCGATGTAAACCGGCCCTTTATACGGCGCGCCGGCGTTCTTGGAGCTGGCGTTATATTCGACCCTGACCGTAAGCTTCCGGACACGGCTCAAATTGGCCAGGATACCCTGCGCTTTATCCTTGAACCTCCAGTACTGCCCTTCGTCAGCATCAGTGACGTCAAGCTTCGCCGTTACGGTGGTCCATTTCCCGTGCTCGAGTTTCACGGGGGCCTTCATCTCGATAAACCACCATGCCCCTGCCGTAACGATAATACGCGCCTGAAAAAGTTCGCTCCTGGCCTGCTTGGGAAGAAAGATATCGGCTGAAATGCGTTTAGCCCCCGTCAGGTCGATATCCCTCACATACTCGATGGGCGCCTGCGTCCACTTGTCGCCGGGAAAATCGGTCATGATCTTGAGCGAATTTTTTCCTTTCGAAACTTCGTCGACGGAAAGCTCAATGGATTTCGCAACGCAATCTTTTTGTTCCCCGGCCCAGTCCGCTATGTCCCACCCTTCTTTATCTTTTTCGAAATCGAATACCGCCGGCGGTTTCAGGGCCGGGATATCGCCGGCAAACGACGTAAGCGCTGGTTGAACCATTACAAGGCCCATGACCAAGTTTATTATTATGGTTGTATACCGCATTCAATGCCTCCTTTTTGTATCTTATTGTAGACACATACCCGGGCCCTGTCAAGCACTGTCTCATGCCCTGCCCCTCCTCGAATCTTTAATGAGATTCTTCGCTTCGCTCAGGATGACAGAGAAGGGCCACGACACTTTTTCGACAATTTTATTACATACGTATGACAATCCCTCCGTTCCATAATGGTATAGTATGCTTGTTTATGCGCTATTCTATGCTAATTAAAGTACTATCCTGTATTATTACCGTATCCTTTCTCGCGCAGGATATTGTCTGGGCTTATCCGGACATCGCGGAGGGTACGCGCAACACGGCTTTATCCCATCTCCAGGCGCCCTCCGCTTTCTGGAAAACGTCCAATCCCTACTACGAACACCAACTGCTCATCACGTCATTGCTCATGGAGACCCTGGCGACCAAAGGGAAAGACGTCAGGAAATTTATTCGCGACGAGCTTATCATCCCCTCTCATAACAACAATATGCGGATCTCGTTTAAATTTGCGGAGAAGAAAGAGCTTTTTGAAGATGTCAAATGGTCCGTTCCCATCGAGATTGTCTTCAATATCGATGCCCCGCCTGACCGCCGGGTTTGGCGCCGGTACAACGCAATAATTGAACGAGACAGCGCCGACGGGATCGATATCGAGCTCAATCCGGCCTTTGACAAGCCCGCTCATCACAAAGGAATACCTGCCAAGGGCATACAGTCCGAAAAGCCCCGGCACGTTTCGGCCCTTGACGAAGACGCCCTTCGGGCCGCAACGGACCGAATCGAGGTCGATGAACGCATCGAAGACGGCGGATCGATCCCCGGCCTCATATACAGCCTTATCCATCGCATGGTCGACCCTGCTTCGCCCGACGGGAAAAAGATCGTTTACGCCCTTTCCCGGCTTCATGTCGGGGAAAAATCGTC
Organism: Candidatus Omnitrophota bacterium; assembly: GCA_028715425.1. Classification (GTDB taxonomy): domain Bacteria; phylum Omnitrophota; class Gorgyraeia; order JABMRN01; family JABMRN01; genus JAQURW01. Next base: position 8,687 of record JAQURW010000076.1, on the reverse strand, counting down.
GTCACTCATCCGTTCCTCCGCGTTGTACGGCGTAACAGGCATCCTTCTCGGTCTTATCACGGTCGCGATAATAACGGCGCCGTCTCCTTCTGCCCCGGCAATTCTTTTGGCAATGGCAACAGTCTTTCACAGTGCCGCATTCATCCTCTATAGCCTGTACCACTATTCTCTGTACATAAAACCGGGCGTCAGGGGAAGCTATACGCATTTTCTCGGACTGCGTAAGATCCTGGTACCTGCGGTATGGATCCCGGGCTATTTTACCCATGAATTCGGTCATTTTATAGCGGATGTGCTGAAGCTCAAAGACACCAAAGGCTCTTTCGGCGAACTTTTCAGGTATCTTGCCCATAGTCACGGGCTATACGACACGGCATACGAAAAGGGCCTTCGCGACGGCGCCGCGCTCACGGGACAGCCTGCTCACGTCATCCTGAAAAAATTTCAAGCTATCATGCAAGATATCCGCCGGCAAAAAAGAGAAAACATGCGTGACGGCAGCTACCTGGCCGGATTTGTCAGGGCGTATTTTGATGACGACAGGAAGGCATTCAGCTTCGCGACATCGCTCTACAGAAGAACAGCCGACCGGCACAGGACCATAAGCATCGCCGTAAATATAATTTCAAAAACACTCTTCCCTGCCTTTTTTACTATTTCCTGCCTGTATAGTTACAGCACCGCTTCTCCCGTTTCGACGGGCTCCCTTCCGCTTCTCGCAGCGCAGGAGATGTCCAAACAGCAGTTCTTCGGTTGGGTGGCTGCCTTTATGGCGGTACTCTACGCCTCTATCGCTGTCTACGCCTGGCTCAAACCGCGGTTAATACCCGGCCTGAAAAAACTAAAAATACCGGACCGGCTGATCGCGTTTTGCATGGGTTGCGAAGAGCTTTTTTTCAGCGGTTTTCTCATAACAGGAAGTCTCGCCGTGCACCATTATCTCGGCATATGGAAAACACATCCTGTCGCGTATGTGTGTTTTGTTTTCCTGATAAACTGGCTCATAACCTTTCTTCAGCGCGATTATCATAAGCACTCAGGCCATCTTTACTTTTTACGCGACGGGAAACTGGCGCGTGAAAAATTCGCCGAAGGCCGGCAGGAGACGAACGACATGTTCTTCCGGCTTTTCTTGGCTATCTTTTCCGTCCGGTTTCTGCATAGCGTATTTCTCTGTGCGCTTCCGTTCGGCGGATACAACCATCTTATCGCGCTCGGTATCGCGATACTTTTCCACGGAAGCCTGAATGCCGGCTCAAAGCCCGACCAGCCGCTTTTGACGCTGGGGTCGTGGATGCTTCATTACGACATCCGGACAGGACTGCGTATGCTGTCGGACTTGCGGCCGCTCTTCTATTACATGAGCGGTCTATCAAAGCCTATGGAACTTATCGAAGACCTTATGACACTGCCAAAGGCGACTGCCGTTACACCACCCCTTTTAGTTACCGAGGCACTGCAGCGTGAAACAGCGGAAAAATTGAGCGGTCTTGAAGCCGCACTCGATGAGTTTAACCGCACAAAAGCTGAAAAAAAACCGCAGGTGACGGCTGCTGACGACGATGACGATTTCGGACTTTCCCTGCTGGAGGATGATGACGATTTTCCTTCCGCGTGGTGGGATAATTATGCCAAGACCGTTATTCAGGCAATAGAACAGCGCGTCATCATGACAAAACCGGACTTTACCCGCCGTATGGATCTGTTGATCAAAAAAGCGTTCGAATACCTCTGCCGCTGGGACACCTTGAGCCTGGTACTCATCGCCGGCATCAATAACCGCCTGGTCGATGAATTGCCTGTTTTCAATGCCTATCAGGATGCCTTTATCCGATCAAACTACAGGGATCTGTGCGATGGGATCATGACCCGGGCGATCCAGAACGGCATAGTGACCAAGCCTTCCGAACTTTCGACGACCTTGAGCGCGCTTGCGGACATGAAGCGATGGGATGCTTACATCAATATCGTCCGCACCGCTATACGGCATGAGATCGTGCGACAGCATACCGATATCGAGCCGTTCCTTGCAATGATACGATCAAAGGGGCCGTGGTATATAACGGTCGTTCTTACCCTGGAATTTCTGAAACGTCATCCCTTTGCCGGCATGGAAGAATACCTGACGATCTCCCAGGGGCCGATCAAACAGGCTCCCTCATTTGAACGGGCAATGATCGCGATAAACTTTTTCCGTCTTGAAACCGATCTTTTGAAGTCCCAGTTCGGCCTAAAAGACGACGACACCAAAGCGATCGACACCTTGGCGCGCAAGGTCATGGACAAGGTCCTGAGCGTCAATGCGGCTGTCATAGACGGCTACGATACGATCGACCTCGACAAGTTCGAGCATTATCTTTTGCCTGCGGTCGGCATCATGCATATCATTTCCCCAAAAGCAGCCTCACAGGTACTCGACCGCTACGTCTTTCAGAGGCACTATCTGCCCATGGTCCAGGACGTGTTCGAAATGTTCGCGTTTATGCCGCTCGAAGAGATAAAGATATTGAGGGCCTTCTTCCGGAAACACGGCAGGCTCTTTACCGAAAGCGCTCCCGGCTTCAATCCGGCCGAATTCCTGGTAGCGCTTATCGGTTACCGCAAGGCTTATAAAGAATTTGACATCCCTCTGGCGGATCTTGAAGCAACCCTGATGTCAGAATACAGTTCACCGCACGACCTGGAACGGAAACTCGCGCTGCGTGTCATTGAAGCCATCGCCGGCCGGATCAACATCACCGTCGACCCTGCCAATATCAAAACGAGGATCAACACTATCTTACAGCAGTTCGACCTTACGCATCTCGGTCTTTTGGCCGGGGCACAACAGTCATGGCAAGAGGAAGAAAGGGTCCTTTTTAAGCTCCTTCTCAAGACAACCCTCGAAGGGACATCGGACGGCCTTTTAAAACCCCTTGAATACAAGAACTATCCGCTCGCACTGTATGGAAGAGAGAACGAGAAAACGGTCCTAAGGATCCGCAGGCACAATCTAAATATCCTCCGGGAAATCGAGTCGATGTCTCTCGATGTCGCCGCCTGGCTGGCCCCAAACACCGCCGTACCACCCGCGTCGGCATCCGCCGCAGAACAACGGATAAGCCCGGCAGACCGCTTGCGTTTTTTTGCCGAAAGGCTGGCTCGTTTCAGGCAATGGCTTGAAGAAGACCCGAAACGCGGGAGCTGGCAGGCACTGCAAAAAACCCTGGGCCAATGGGCCCATATCGACGTACGGGCCCCCAACGTCAATCTGATGCGCAATCTGGAAAACCTCGGGAAGCTCCGCCGGTTCCTGGAAAGAATAGGCAACGAACATATCGGCGCTGTTCCCGAACCCGCAGCCGACCTCATCACCGCGTTCGAAGCGTTACGCACGACTCATGAGGCAAAACCGGCCCCGGCTTCTTATTCGATCTGGTTCTGGCAGAGACAGCCGGGGATCGATATCTTCGCCGGTAATTACGCCGGCAGCTGCACGTCGCTTAACAGGAATGCCTCGGCAACGCTCGAATTCGTGCTGGACCAGGGGACACAGTATCTCTATATCGGCGACCCGGCGGCCACAGGCGGCATAAAAGGATATTTAAGGTTTTTCCTCGCCCGCAATGAAGAAGGCAGTCCCTGCCTCTATGTAGACAGTATCGACGGATTCCTGGCCACTCATAATAAAGACGAGATGATGGCGCATCTTAAACGTTTTGCCGCCCGCCTGGGCATCCCCGAAAAAAACGTCATGGACAGGTCAGGCGCGATAAAGGAAAAGGTCGGCGGATCTCTCAGGTACTCTTATTTCCATCATTCAAGCGCGCACGTATCGCGCAGTGATCCTTCTCCGTCTGTCGATGATTGGGCGCCGCCTTTGACGCGGGAGATGCAGGAGGCAAGAAACGCAGCCCAGTCTCAATGCGCCGGGCTTCTTTACAAACGCTCCCGATTTTTCCCTTCGACCGCGAACGACATCATCAGATATTCAAAAGAGGAAGACGCGATCGATCTGCCGGAGGCCTCTGCCGTAAACGGGCTTGACGGGCTTACGCAGCTCGGTATCATCGAGAAAACCGGAGATAACGCGTTCAGTTTTACCGACTATGTCAAACGGCTTGACCAAAAACAATTTGACGGCCTTGGAACACTCCTATCATCCGCCCCTGACCGTCTGGCTGTCAGCCGGTTCCTTCTTAAAGCGCGCCTTGAGGCTTTTGATAATTATATAGCGCCGTTAAGCAGTCAGGGAAAAGCCGTACTCGACAGGTCGCGAGAGGTACTGTCATCGGATCGATCGGACAACACGGTGCTGGAACAGGAGTTACAAATACTCCATCATCCCGATGAAGCATGGTTCGTGCGGTGCTTTGATGACCTTACACCGGAACAGCGCGGATATCTGGCAAAACTGCATGTCGTCAACCTTACCTGGGGCTGTTCGGTCCAGTGGGATTATTGTTTTGCAAACGCACCGCCCGGCCACATTCATATCATGCCGTGGACCTGGCTTACAGAACTTAAAAAAACCGGCCTTTACAACGGCCCTGTATTGCACGGTTTTATCTTCAGCGACCCGATACGCGATTATTATGACCCGATATTCGATAAGACCGCCGCAGACGCCGTCGAGCTCTTCCCCGCGTACGGAACGCGTACTACCAACGGTTTCGCACCCGGCTCTGTGGGAGAACGGGCCGTCCGCGAAATACTGGCCCGTAAACCCGATGAAGAGATCACCCTATGCGTTCATGTCATAAGCGGCTGGTTCAGACGCATCGGGCCGGAGAAATATATCGCCTATATGAAACATGCGCGGGACGTGATCGGCCCCACTGTCGATTTCAACTATTATACGACAATGCGCAGGGATGAAACAGCCGATCCCTATGCCGTTATAAGCGCCATAACCGGTGAACCCGTAGAGACATCGCAGGCAACAACGACCGGCAGGATTCTCCACCGCGGACCGCAGAATTATATTAATCTCGAATATGGCGCAGGACAGTTCCACCGTAAACGTCTCCATCTGCTGCCAAACGGAGACATCGCCAAAGGACCCTTTGACTACGGCGCTACCGAATATACATGTCTGCGGCGTAACGCCAGGACGGCACCGCTTCAGACCATTCAATACGTCGAAAAACCGTCTCTCCGGCAGGATTATACCGATAAAGGCGCTATGGTCGGATACTGGTTCGCTGATTTTTATGAGATGTTCGAAACAGAACCTGACCTTCCGCTTCACCTGCGGCTTTTTCTGGCCGATATACCGCCGTTTTGGAAAAAAGATCTCGAGCGCCCTAAACCCGGCCGGCTATGCCCCAGAGAATTCTGGGACAGTTTTCTGAAAGAATTCATGCAAAAAGCCCACGCCCCTGCATCGTGGGAACTTGGAGGGAAAAAGCGCGCATATGCGATACGGCTTTCAAAACTTTCTGAACGGGGGCTTTATGGTATATCGAACAAGCTTTTTAAGAGACTGGAAGGATTAATCGGTAACCCTCTCGGTAAACATAGCCTTCTTGTCTGCGTAGGATATCATGAGACTTGTGCCACGGCCATGCAGCTCTTAAAAGACGCGTATGACCAATGTGTCCGGAGACTGGCCGGCGACCAGCATGATCAAGAGATTTTGAACTATAAACTGACCATCGAAAAGCTTTTTCTCATTGTACAGGAATACATGTACCGCAACTGGCATGCGGGATATGTTATTAAATCATATCACCTGTTCGGCCCGGAAACACCGGATACCGAAACCGGCGACACGCCCATCAATGCCCAACCAGGCAGATCTATCCCTAACCCCGACCGGATGGATTTCGATGATTTCGAGAAATACGTAAGCACGGCGACTATCGAAGACCTTGTCGCCAGCGCGCGGAAATACGGCCCTCATGCGACACAAACTATCAGGATCAACATCCGCGCATATTCACCCCGTCGCATTGAATTTGAAAAAGCCTTGTGGCATGCAGGTAAAGAAGAACTTGTTTCCGCGTATCATTTTACCGATCTTGATGCCGCAGCGCTGGTCATGAAATTCGGATTTTATGGTAAAACTGAAAATGAAGGCGGTAATTTTATTGTCGATGATAGCGTATCAACGAATTATAAAAAACTGCCTGATACCACACATCCCCCCTTCAGTGACGCAATACATAAATATCCGGAACGGACTGCCGTTATTGTCTTTAAAGCGCCCCGGAAAACTTTTGAAATAAATGATTACATGGCACTTGAGGCGAGCCTGTCCCGGGAAACTAAAACCTCTTCTCTTCCTGACGAACTCATACAGACATTGGCCTCGCTTTCCCTTGAAGGGTTTAATGAAGAGCCGACTCGCGAACTACTGGCGATCTGGCAGGAACACGACGACCTCGGGCATTTACCGGCCGCCTGTATCGATATACCGGCGACGATAGCGCAGAATACACGCCTCTTCGGCGAGGCATTTTCGCGCTCCGCATTTGCGAAGATGCTTGAGGAGCTCAACAAGTCCGGATTGGCCCCTCCTTCTACGTCCTGGTGGGAACAAAAAAGACGCGGCGGCATATTATCACCTCTTTACGCAGGGACGCGGCATGATGACCAGGGCATCGGCGACCTTGCCTGGCTTGACGAATTTATCGAATACCTCGTTAAACAGAACGCCGACATGGCCATGCTCCTACCGACCACGCAGACCAATCCCGCAGATCCGTGCCCCTACGCGGGCATCAGCCTCTTTGCCAATAACGCCATATTCTATCTTCCGCTTGACGAGATGATCGGGCCTCAAAAACTCCAGCGTTACGCGGAGGCGTTTGTCGACGAAAAGGCAAAGGTTGCGTTGGCAGCACTCGAAGGCCGGGAGGCGCATGTAGACCAGTATCTCGCCAGTATCGTCTATCAGTTCAGGCATAGCGGGACGAACGGGAAGAGTCACCGCGAACTAAGAATTAGGATTGAAAACGAGCTCCGCACAAAGATATCCGCCATGAAGACCGCCAAACGCATCGACTATCCGCTGGTCTTTGCGCTTAAGGAATATTTCCTGCGGGCCGCATTCGATGAGATCTATCATGAATTGAAACAGGCCCCGCCTAAAGAATTTCTCAACTACATCCAGCACAACCGCAATTGGCTTGAAGATTACAGTCTCTATCATTCGTTATTGAATCATCACCGCGGAAAACCGTGGTGGGAATGGGATAAGGCCTTCAAGGAACGCGACCAGCAGGCTCTCGCCGCCTATAAAGCAGCCCATGAGCAAGAGATCCTCTTCTACCAGTATCTCCAATGGCAATACTATGAACGCTGGCAAAAGGTCCGGGCGCACGCCCGTGAACGCGGAAAATTTCTTGTCGGCGACATGCCGATGTATCCTGCGGCAAACTCGGCCGACGTATGGCAGCATCAGGACTATTTCGACTTTTCCAAGCATAACGGAGCCCCGCCCGAACCCGGGATATCTCCCGAAGGACAGGATTGGCAGTCGATCCCGTTCCGCTGGTGGGCGAAGAAACAGGAGATCCTGGCCTTCTGGGTTCGCCGTGTCGAGTATATGACGCAATTTTATGACGCGGTCAGGGTCGACCATGTCCTGGGCCTCTTTTCGGAATGGCTCATCGATATAGGAAAAAATCCTGTCGACGGAAAATTTTTCCCGGATGACGCACCGTATGCCGCAGCGCAAGGGGAAGAGATCGTCCGGCAGCTTGCCGCAGTTGCCGCGAAAGCCAATACGCTTTTAATCGTCGAAGATATCGGTGACCGCCCCAAGGTAATACGCGACAAGGTCGATAGTCTTGCCGAAGAGCTCTCGAATTTTTACCTCTATAATCCAGTCGGCTGGCGCGATGCGAAAATGGCCCGGAAAAAACACGTCCTGGTAGTCGAATCGTGGCATGACCAGGAGCCTAATTTCAGACAGCGGTGGCCCGAGATAGAACACTCATACACCGACCGGCCGCAGGTACAGGGCTATCTCAAGGCCCATGACATAGAGATGGCAGACAGCGCCGAGGCTATCGAATCCCAGGTCGTCCAGGCCATGAAGAACGAAGATTTTTACTGTTTTAATCTTCAGACGATTGCCGGCGAGACCGTGCGCGACAACGTGCCCGGCAGCTGGGGGCCGTACAACTGGTCGCGCCGCTCACAGGACATCGGGGAACTCTTACAAGAGGAGAACCTCCATTTCTTTGACACCGGCCGGCCGGCTACAATTAAAAAGCCCCAGGGCCCTTCATACCGGTCAAAACTGATATCATCATCCGCTGACGAGCGCCGTGAAGCGTTACGCGACCGGCTGAAGACGCTTATAGCGCAGAAACAGCCCCCGATCCTTTCCCTTGACCTTGACGATACCCTGACGCCGTTCGGCGCTCCGCTCGATCAGCGGGCCGCGACTATCCTCGCCGATTATCTTAAAAAGGGCGGGATAATCGCCTTGAACACCCTGGCCGAGAAAGAGTTCGTGTATCCGCGTGTCGTCGAAAAAATTATGCGGCTGCTCGAACAGGAACACAAACTCAACCTCCTGGCAAATCTCTTTCTGATCGTTGCCGGTAAAAAGAACGCCCATGACCATAAAGAAATATACGAATACGATCAGGCCATACGCGGCTACCGCCGTATCTTTGCGACCGAGCACGGGACCAAAGGCACAGACCTTCACTGGCTTATCTACCATCTCCTGCCGGACTCGGCGGCGGTCC
>JAQURW010000075.1 GCA_028715425.1 Candidatus Omnitrophota bacterium | reverse complement strand
CAACCTTCGGCTCCAGATACGCGCGCCCCCCCGCGGAGAGCCGCGCGTGCCGGTAGACTTGATATTCTCCAATAAATCCTTAAAAGACGCGTACTCTTCCTGCAGGACGATCTCCCTGAACGAAACCTTGCTCAGAAATCCTGAAAGCATCCGCTCGAGGTCTTCCCGGTCCGGAAAATCGCCTGAGTCAACACCGAGCGCCTTTTCCATACCGGCAGCATGTAACGCCCCTGCCAGCTCACACAAGGTCAGCGGCCCGAAGGTCGAAAAAATAAACCGGGCTTTTTTGTTCAAAACATACGACATCTTCCGAAGGCCGTCCTCACACGAAGAGAACCAATGAACCGCGGCATTCGAGGTGACGAGGTCATAGGACTCTTCCAGCGGCATCTCTTCGGCATCACCTACGGTAAAGGCTATATTGCCCCCCCCTACGTTTTCGCGCGCATATCGTACCATCGACTCGGATATATCCATTGCCGTTATCCTGCTTGAGCGGAACTTTTCCTTAAGAAGCCGCGTATAGAGACCGGTACCGCAACCTATCTCGAGGATACTGCCGACCTTATCATCAGGGATCTCGTCGATGAGCAAGGCCGCGGCAAGGCGCTGCACGCCGGCGCAGGCATCATATGAAGAGGCGCTCCGCGAAAAGTTCCTGGTTACAACTCCTTTATCCAATCCGTAAACTCCTTTTTTAAAAGCGGGAAATGGCATCCTCCCTTTATAACAATAAACCTGGCCTTTCGCATCGCACCCGCCGTTCGGGCGGCCTCGCTAAAAGGCGCGATCGTGTCATCCTCACCGTGAACGATCACAATATTCGGGCTATCCAAAGAACCCGCATCGAGCCGGTGTGCTGCAAGATAATCAAGCCCCTCAAGAAGGCGAAGCGCCCCTGTATTCTCCAGATATTCCTTTAAAAGGCAGCCCTTGAACCATGCCTTATGTTCTTCCTCCGCACGGGAGAACAGATTGCCGTAAAATTTATAAAGGTAAGCCCTCGCATTCTTTTTCAGGCAATCCCTGGCATGCGCGATCTCTCCGCTTGTGTAATGCTGCCGCACGCTTACCAGAATCGCCCGGTCAAAAAGCCCGGGATAGCGGCACACGAGATCCGCGGCCATGAACCCGCCCATGGACCATCCGAGTATCGCAAGGCCCGTCGATCGAACCTCCTCCGGCAGGCCGGCAACGATATCCTCATAATCCCCCGGCATTATAATACGACCGGGAAGAAGATAATTAAAAGGAATATCGAGCCTTTCGAATATTTTCCGGTCCGTTGCCCAGCCGGGCAAAAGGAGGATGTTTTTTTTAAAGCCCCTTTCGACAAAATTAAAGCCGGGTATTCGATAAGTCATTAAGCAGCTTCTCCAAGACAGGCCTGTCGTGATCAAAGACCACGGATAATCTCAGGCGGCTTTCCCCTTCGGGTACCGTCGGCGGCCGTATCGGCATGACCCAATACCCTTTTTCTTTTAGCGACGCCGCATAGGCGACCGTCTTTTCGTTGGCGCCGATCATGAGCGGGATTATCGGGGAAGATCCCCTGACATCGAATCCCTGCGCCTTAAGGCCGTCCCGCAAAAACTGCGCCGATCTTAAAAGATCCGTCCTGCGATAGGGTTCATCCTTCAGCAGTTTTATGGCAGCAATGCTGGCGGCAATAACAGCCGGCGGCAATGCCGTCGAATATATAAAACTTCTGCATTTATTTACCAGATAGTCGATTACGCGCCGCGACGCCGCAAGATAGGCGCCGAAACTCCCGAGGGCCTTTGAAAAAGTACCCATGATGTAGTCGACTTTTTCTGAGAGTCCTTCTGCCTCGACAACGCCGGCACCCGACGGGCCGTAGATACCCGTTGCATGCGCCTCATCGACCATAAGCCGGGCGTCATAGCGCATTTTTAAATCGACAAACGCCTTCAGGTCCGGGATATCCCCGTCCATGCTGAATACGGTCTCGGTGACGACAAGGCTGTTCTTGAACATATGCCTCTTCCCCTTAAGGAGCTCTTCCAAATGGCCGGCGTCATTATGTCTGAACCTGAAAAGCCGTGCGCCCGAGAGCAATATACCGTCTATGATGCTGGCGTGGCACAGGCGGTCGCAGAAGACCGCATCGCCTGCGCCGCACAACGAACTTATAATGCCGATATTAGCCTGGTAACCGGAATTAAAGACCAGGGAGCCTTCTTTATGCTTTAAGTGCGCTACGGCCTCTTCCAATGCATGATGCAGGACAAGGTCCCCGCTCAAGAGCCGTGAACCGGACGAGCCGGCCCCGTACGCGGCAAGGGCCGCGGCGCCGGCCTCGATAAGTTTCGGGTGACGGGAAAGGCTTAGGTAATCATTCGAGGAAAGATCGACAAACTCTTTACCGCGGACAGATATCCTCCCGGCCTTCCGGTATGATACAGGCTGGAGGATACGCAGAAGGCCGTCCTCTGACCTCTTTTGAAGGAATTCTTTTATGCCGTCCATGCCTTCTCTATCTCCCTGGCCAGCGTCCTGTCCTCTTCGACAGAACGGCCTTGTATCGTAAGATAACCGCCGATGAGCATACCGTTGGCGCCTGCCATGAACGCCATCGCCTGAAAATCTTTTAACACCGATTCTCGTCCTGCGGCAACCTTTATCGTAATACCCTCGAGTATGATCCTGAAAAGCGCTATCGTCCTGATAGCATCGGCAGCCTGAACCGGAGCCCCACTGCCTAAAGGCGTACCGCGTATCGGGACGAGTATATTGACCGGTACCGACGTAATGCCGAGATCCCGTAAGCTCATCGCCATCTCTATCCTGTCGGCCCATGATTCGCCCAGGCCGATGATCCCGCCGCTGCAGACTTCCAGGCCAACCGCCTGCGCAGCCCGTATAGTATCGAGCCTGTCCTTGAACGTATGGGTCGTGGTAATCGCGGGAAAATACGACGGAGAAGTCTCGATATTGTGATGATAACGGCTGAGCCCCGCCTTTTTAAGGATACCAAGTTCTTCCAAGCCCAGCTTGCCCAGCGAAGCGCATACCTTGATACGGACGCGGCCCTGTATGAGCGATACCGCATCCGCTATCCTCTTTAATTCATCGCCGGACAGCCTGTTCCCGCTCGTTACGATACCGAACCGTTCCGCGCCTATTTCCCGGGCATGCAAGGCCGCGCCGATGATTTCGTCGACGGTCTTAAGAGGATAGGTCTCGACCCCGGTCCTGTACCGGCAGGACTGCGCACAAAACTTGCAATCTTCCGCGCAAAGTCCTGATTTTGCGTTCATAATGGTGCAAAGGTCGACCTTAACCGCCCCGTGACCAGCCCGGACGTTGTCGGCCAGGGCGACAAGCTCTGCCAGCGGCATTGATAAAAACTTATGAGCTTCTGTACTGTCCATGGCATCCTTTTTGTAAACTATATTATAATATCCGGTTGACAATTGCAATCCCTAAATCACACCATGGCCCCGCTTTCTAAAAAACATGGCCCCGATTTTGATTTCTCAAAATCGGGGCCACTGAAATCGGGGCACGTTGATTGTGGGGCGTACTTACTTTTTAAAACCCCCTCCCTACAGGCCCTTTTTGATCATATATTCGATCATATCGACAACACGGGAGGAATATCCCCACTCGTTATCGTACCATGCGATGATCTTGGCAAAATTTCCGCCGATCACCTTGGTCATCTTCGAATCGAACGTCGCCGAGGCAGGGTAATGATTAAAATCCACGGATACCACGGCCTCATCGGTATAATCGAGTATCCCTTTCAGTTTCCCTTTCGAAGCATCCAGCATCGCTTTGTTGATATCCTCGGCCGTCGCCTCTTTTTTCAACATGCAGGTAAGGTCAACCACCGATACGTTCGGGACCGGTACACGCATGGCAAAACCGTCTAATTTTCCTTTAAGTTCCGGGATAACGACACCGATGGCCTTTGCCGCGCCTGTCGAGGTCGGGATCATCGAAACCGCGGCGGCACGGGCCCTGCGCGGGTCAGAATGAGGAAGGTCCTGCACCCTCTGGTCGTTCGTGTAGGCATGTATGGTCGTCATGAGGCCTTTTTCGATGCCCCATTTATCGTTGAGTATCTTGGCGACCGGCGCGAGGCAGTTCGTCGTGCATGAGGCGTTGGAAATGACCGCATGATTTTTGGGGTCATATTTATCTTCGTTAACGCCCATGACAACGGTAATGTCTTCACCTTCCGCCGGCGCGCTTATAATGACCTTTTTTGCGCCTCCCTTGGTGATATGGTTCACGGCGCCCTTGACCTCTTTGCCTTTTTTGTTCACGCCGTCGTTCTTTATCGTAAAAAGCCCCGTCGATTCTACGACGATATCGACGCCCAGCGCCTTCCAGGGCAATTCCCCGGGATCTTTTTTCGCAAGGACCTTAATTTCTTTGCCGTTGACGATAATGGAATCGGTCCCCGCCTTTACATCGCCGCCGGGAAAACGGCCGTGCACCGAATCATATTTCAAAAGATGCGCCAGTGTCTTGGCGTCGGTTATATCATTGACCGCCACCAGGTCGACCGATTTTGAGTTGCGTTCCAGGATAGCCCTTCCTACCATTCTCCCGATCCTGCCGAAACCGTTGATACCTACTTTGACTGCCATAAGATCCTCCTCTGTTAATTTGTCTGGATTATATATCCTGTACCATTTTTGGGTGAGCAGTTATTATAACATATTTCGTTACTTATGCAAGCGTTTTGACCCCTCGAACATCATCCTGACCAGAACGACCATACCTTTATACATATTGACCAGAACCCGCGGATACCGTACCGCAAAGCTGAGATAACTCCAGACGATCCCCGGCCTGAAATAGAATTCCTTATGGGCGCGGTCCTGCAGGGCCGTCAGTTCTTCTTTTGACGCAAGAGCCGACGGGACAAAGATCGGCTCAAGGACGTTCATCTTTTCCCATCGTTTGTCGAAGGTGCCGTATTGTTCGCACATACCGTACGCCTCGCTGCCGGGGAACGGGGTAAAATTGGTCATCTGAAAATCATCGAGCGGCAACCGTTTCGCCAGTTCGACCGATCGCCGTATATCGTCGCGGGTCTCCCGCGGCGACCCGATTATGAAAAACCCCCGCGTCCGAATCCCCGCCTTTTTCGACAGGGTTATGGCATCGGCGATCTGGGCGAGAGACTGCTTTTTTTTCAGCGACGCCAGCACCTTTTCAGAACCGCTTTCGATACCGTATCCTATCTGCCAGCACCCGGCCTGTTTCATAAGACGCAACGTCTCGTAATCGACATGTATGTTCCCCGTGCACGACCAGACCACCCTGTTCTTCTCCTGTATAAGCCTATGGCATATCTCATGGAGGCGTTTTTTGGCGGCCATAAAGGTATCGTCGTAGACCATGATATTACGCACGCGGTACTGTTCCCTCAATATCCTGAAACTTTCCAGGACATAATCCGCGCTGTGAAGCCGGTAGTGCCGGCCGAAAACGCTGCGGTCGCAGAAGATACACTCGTAAGGGCATCCGCGGGATGTTATGATGTTCCCGGCAGGCTTCCGTATTGACATGGGCGCAGCCAAGGTGTATGAAGCCGGAAATCCCGGGATCAGGTCCCATGCCGGTTGCGGCAACGTATCCAGATCTTCCACATACGGCCGTCGTTCGGTCTCCGTTACGGTGCCGTCGTTATCCCGGAAGACGATGCCTTTGACAGCCCTGATATCGCCGCCGGTCTTAAGCGTATCCAGGAGCTCCTTAAGGACAAGTTCTCCCTCGCCGATAACGCCGATATCAAAATGCCCGATACGCGACATTGTCTCGAGCGGGACAGCGGTGACGTGCGGCCCGCCGACGATCACGGTCACGCCGGGGTCATGCGTTTTAATTTCCTCTGCAAGCCGGGCGGCGTTAAACACCATGCCCGTAGAGAACGATATCCCGACGTATGACGGCCTTACGGAACGTATCCTGTCTATCACATCCTTATAACTTAAATTAAATGCGGCGGGTTCCAGGATGATCGGGTCATAGCCGTGTTTTCTGAGGTACGACGCCAGGTACGCAAGCCCGAGAGAAGGCATGGTATTGCCGACGCTCGCGATCCTCCCGTACCGCTCTTCCAGGGAAGCAGGCGGCATCGTAAGAACTATAGTTTTTCTACGGTCGCTCATAGAGTGCGCGTCCTGATATTCCCGAGCCGCCGGCTGAGCCCTCCGATCCCCCTTTTTACCGTATACGATATCAGAAAAAGGGGCCAATCGGCCAGGAGCGCGAGTTTTTTAACGGCGCCCGAGTTCTCTTTCAGGGCCTTCTTATAAAGATACGGGTCGAACTGGAGAAGAGGACAGTTGCATCGTTTCAGCGGGCACACCAGAAGATTTTTCCTGAAACGGATACGGCTGTAAACATTTCCCAGGGTTTCCCTCGTCGTCGCAAAACAGGGCGCGACCGTTCCGTCCGGCAGCACAATACCGACATTAAAGCCCGCGTTACACACGCCGCGGTACTCATAGTGGCGCCGTATCCAGATACTGTTCAGCCGGAAGAGTTTTATCTCTTCCGCCGTATACGACCGCGGATATTCCTTGCCGTTATACGTACCCACAAAAAAAGAAAAGTTGATCGGCATTCCCTTAGTTTCGAAAAAGTCCCGGTACCGTTCGGCATCGGCCGCAAGGGACGGATGGGCTACGACACTGGCGACGATAGTGAACCCCCGCTCTTTACAGAGCGCATAATGCCCGATAACGCGGTCGACGAGGCCGTGGCGCTCCAATTCCTTGATGTGGACAGAGACATTGATGTTCGCGACCCGTTCGGGATCGATGCGGCCGGCGAACTCTTTAACGTTACCGCAGGTCAGGTTGGTGTTAAAACCGACATAATGCCGTTCGGTGATCGCTTCGCAGGCCTCGATAATATTGGGAACCAAAAACGGCTCTCCCCCGCCGGTAAAACGTATCTTGAATATTTTCCCCGCCGCATCGAGCGTCCGCATAAGCGCCTCGATATCGAGGGGAGCAAGGCGGCTCTCTTTTTTCGCGGGATCGTCGTGGTTAAAACAATAGGCGCAGTTCAGGTTGCAGCGGTCGGTCACGTTCCAGTGCAGCCACGCCTCATGGCAATGCGCCCTGTCCTTGACCCAATGCCCTTCGAATCCGGCATCATCAAAACCGTCATGGGGCGACATAAAGAATTTAACCAGTTTATGTTCCATAAGCCTCTTTGAGCAACCGGGCCAGCCCGTTATAGATCGCCTGCGCCTCTATGGCGAGCCCCTCATCGGTCACATGCATCTGGTCAAGAAAAAAACCGCATTTTTTCCCGGCCGGCAATGCGTCAAAACAATCCGAAAAATCCAAAAGCGGCGCCCCGGTCTCCTGTGCCGTTAGGCCGATCGCTCCGGTCGTAAGCGCATATTCACGGTTAAACAACTCACGGTATTTAAAAAGGTCCGGAAAGGCGCGTTTAAGCGCCTCGTCGTCCCGGGCGTCCGCATGATAGATCTGGGGGTATTTAACGAGAACCGGAACCACCTTATGCGCTTCCGCCAGCCGTACCATGTCGGTCAGGTATTGTTTATGGCGCCCGACGAGCGTGATAAAATGCTCTTCAAGCTGTTGCCGTTGTGCCGGCGTAAGATCGAATGCGTCCAGATACCTCGGAAAACGCGCCCGAAATTTCGCGAATATAACGCTGTTCCCGGTCAGGAACGCGGCGGCCTTTTCAAGAAGCGGCGCATTCGGTTTCACGATATTATCGGGGACCCAATAGTAGACGTCATTATCGAGCGCGCCGGTAAGGTTCCAGCCGCTATGGATAATGATCATGTCCGGATGATAGTTGAAGATCTCCTTGTTAAGCCGGATATACTGTTGAGCGGACCCGTACCCGCAGACGCCCGCATTGATCACTTCGAACCGAAGCCTGCCGCCGGTATTTTTATTAAGCATCTCTTCGAGCAGGTACGGCCATGAATCGCGGTACGATGCATTCCCTCCCCAGGTGGTCGACCCGCCCATGGCGATGATCCGGTAAACGCCGTCCGGTTTTTCCGGCAGAAACGGCTCGCCGCGAAATCCGTTCGAAATAATCTCATCACCCTTATACCGGGGATTAAGTTTATAGACAAGATCCTTATCCGGGACATACAGAAGAGACCTTTTAAAGGTATACCCTTTACGTATAAAAAATATGCCTTGCGCGACACCTTCGGCAATAAGCGCAAAAAGGATGACCAGGACTGCTTCAAGCACTATAAAACGGATAAAACGCATGATCATCAGATCCCCTGCCTCACGATCGCCGCCGGTACAACGCTATCTTCTTGTCAAGCGGCGCAGTCCTGAAATGGTGAAAATCCATGTCATCAGGACGGTTCTCGAAGCGTATGTCCGGATAGTCGAGCACTATCTTATCATATCGCTTTGTTATAGTGTCAAAATAAGATGTTCGGTAGAAAGCATCTTCTATCCAATAATCGCGCAGGAATATCCATTCAGGGTACGTCTCAATCGAAAAATCGAAATCGACCTTGAGCGCGGTATAGAAAAAAAGATCGTTCGCGTTAAAACTGTGCGCCTTAATGGTCTCCCCGGGCGCGGCATGCGCCTTGAGATAGGTGACGACACCTTCCAGCGGGCCGTCATAGTGATGCGTGATCTCATACAAATAATCGAAAAAATACATGCGCACATGCGCCTTGGCATCGGCCTTATTCAGTTCCTTGCTAATACGCTTTTCGTCGTGTTCGCTCAAAATCCCTTTGTCGCGCGCTATGGCTGCGGCCCGCCGCCCAATCGGCGTGAACGGCCTCGCCGCACACGCATAGAGCGACGTATTTAAAAGATCCGTACAACAGAGTATGACTAGAAGAAGGATCCCGGTAAATTTGTTCCATCGCACGACCTGTCGCACGAGATAGGCCTCGATCAGGAACAGAAATCCGGCTATATGGATCAGGTACCGCATACTGGTATAATCAGCACATAAAAGGAAAAGCCAATCAACGAGGACCAGTAACGACAGGAGATATACAGGATTGACACGGATTGCCTGCCACGGCCAGGATATCTTCCGCCGTATGACCGCCATAACGGCCAGTACAACAGCCAGAAAACGGTACGGAAAAAGATAGTCGTTGATCTTACTTGCAAAGAACCGGGCGTTACGCGCTATGGACGATTCCTGCGCCTCGGCCTGTACCCATATTTTATAAATATATGCCCATGGCAGGAGGAGAAGGGCCGTCAGCGCATACATGCCCAGAAAAGGTTTGATGCGCTGTCTCATCCCGGGCTGAGTCATAAAATGCAGGAATATGCCTCCCGCCAGAGGGATCATGCATCCGAAATTGGCGTGAAAGAGGAGGAATGATCCGGCGACGAACATGACCGCCCCCCACCGCTCGCGATTCATGAACCAGAGATAACCGAGCATAACGACAAGCGTCAGGAAAATGGTCAGACTATAGTAACGGCATTGCCTGATATGCAGGAGGTACGGCACCGAGGTCATCGCGATCACGACAGCTATACGGCAGACCCAGGGGTCGTTAAAAAGACGTCTGCCGAGGTAATACAAAAGATAGAACGACAGAAATCCGAATAACGCGAACGGCAACCGGGCAGATGCCGTCGACTCGCCCAATAGACCGAATGAGGCGGCACAGACATAATTTTGAAGCCACGGCTGGGCGATATAGGATCCCGCGATACCATAGACCTCATCGGTCGTCACAAGAAAATCGCCGATCGAGGCGCGTGGATATCCGTACTGTAAAACGCTTCTGGACAAAACCGCGGTCTGGGATTCGTCATACCAGAGATACTGGTCCCCGAGGTTCCAGAAGACAAGAAAAAACAGGACCGGCGTTATCGCGATAAGAAAAATGTCCCATCCGTTCTTTTTCATGATAAGCCTTTTTTGCTGATGACAATGGTCTGGTACATGCCGATATACCTGTTGAACGGGGCCAAAAGCCTCTCGAAGGCCCTGACGGCAGGATAGCTTGCCGCAGGCACAAGCTGTCGTAACGTAAATCCGCCGCTCAAAAGATATGCCAGAGGCGTATGCGGCCGCACCGCGATGACTTCAAAAAACGGGAATTCCCGGTCGAATACCGCGCGGTCCCGCGAAAATACGATCCACGGCAGGGCTCCGTTGGCAGAAGAGAGCGGGCCCTTGCCCTCAAATCCCCACCCCCCTCTAGGATCAAACAGTTCGTGATGAAAGCGCCGGTAAATGAACCGCGCCCAGGGTGTGTTCGACGGTTCGATCATGACCATCATCCCGCCCGGCTTAAGGCAACGGCCGGCCTCACGGAAAAAAGCCCGCACATCGTTCATATGGTGCATCACGTTCATCATGAGAAACGCGTCGACGGATGCGCCCTTAAAGGGCATATCGCCTGATGAGAAATAGAGGTCAACCGACGGCAGTTCGAGGATATCGGACGTCACGACGTCAGGCATAACCTCTTTTAAAAAACCGCCGCCGGAACCGAGTTCCACGACGCACCTGTCCGGCCGGCTTGAAAGGGCTTTTTCGAACTCCCGGTAAAAATCCCTGTAGAGCCGCTTTAAAAATATCTTTTTCCTGATGATATCCGCATGGAGGGCCGTAGCCCCGGGATCGTCCAGGTCGCCGATCGCCTCATTTTCGGGCATTCTCAATATACGGAGGATATCCATCATACGTGTTGCCTGACCCAGGAGGAAAAATATGACCGCGCAAAATTAATAAAGAAGGCTATTTCCCGGGGCGAACGTATCTTTGCCACCGTCGACAATATCTTGGACGGATTAAGATAAAACTCTTTAATGATCCGTTCCCGCAAGGACATGACCTCTTCATGCCGCAGGAACGGCGTGTCGATAACCGAAAAATTCTGCTCAAAAAGGGTCCAGTCTGCCTGTCCGCCCGAAGGGCCCCTCATCAGCCAGCCCATCTTTTTGACATGTTCGGACAGGGGCGATCCGGGGAACAGGTCGGAAGA